>DAOWIY010000071.1 GCA_030640665.1 Clostridia bacterium | reverse complement strand
GTTTTCCTTTATCAAGAGGGGTATTAGGGGAAGGTATAAACTATATAAGTATGGGGGTTTAGGAAGTACTTATAGAGTTTCATTTGGAATGAAGTTTTGATATAACACCTTCAATGTTTCTTTTTTAAGAAAACCAAAAAATCAAGGAGGTGAGGGCATAACAGATAGACCTGATAGTTTAGGTGAAAAGAGTTCTAACTGGTAATGCAAATGGCAAAATAGAAGAGGACTATTTAGAGGATTCTGTGATAAAACAAATAGGAGGTAGTCGCATGAGAAAAGGCAAAATAATAATACTTACAATTCTGGTATTGGGAATTATTCTGGGAGTGGTTCCTATTGTTCATGCAGAAGTGCCTAGCAAAGGAGATTGGGCTATCGGTTCACACCTTAGCCTCCCTGCAATTGGTATCAGTGGAAAATATTGGCTTACCGATAAATGGTGTGGCCAATTGACACTGATACCATCCATAACGAGCACGCAAGAGATAGAGCCCTCCAGTGATGCGAGTATGAGTGCATCTGTGAATGCATATGCGGGTAAGCTTTCTTATAAACTCAAAGAAGGAAAGAATCACTACTTCTACGGAGCTCTTTCAGCTGGAAGCCTTGCTCTGGATAGTACTTACTCTGATCCCTACTATGGTCAGTCTGGAAGTATAACTATTTCTGGTCTTAGTCTGAGTGCTGGGTTTGAGTGGGTCACTAAGTGGTTCGCGCTTTCTCTTGAGATTGGATACGGCTGGTTTAATGCAAATGCTTTTGCCGATGGAGATCCAGTTGATTTAGGGGAGTATGAAACTATAAATTCCCCTATGATCGGCATAGGAATCCACAGTTATATCTTTACGAAGTGATAATCATAGAGGTGATGTTCCTTTAAAGAACATCACCTCTAATTTTTTTCCTTCTGTGTAATACTATGTCATTAATCTCCTTATCTCCTTTCTCTTAATCCAAAATCTTTATTTTATCTATACTCCAGATTACAAATTAACCCCATCTTGGTGTTTTTTTACATTAGCAAGGAGAAGGTTAGAGGCTCCATCAAAAAAAAAACGAAATCGAATGGAGAGGGAGAGATATAGATTAAGTTCATCCTTCCTCTCTTGCTTTGACCGAGCGGATGTGCTCATTATATGGGCCTTCGAGGGAGGCAAGGCGAGCGATATCTTCGCTCATGAGGTTCAGAGCCTTTTTTGATAGGGATTGGTAGGTTATTTTTTTGAGGAAGGTTTCTACAGAAAGCCCAGAGAACCTTCTTGCTGAGCCACCTGTAGGCAGGATATGGTTAGTTCCTGTTAAATAATCCCCGGCAGCGACGGGTGAAAAATCACCAAGAAAGACTGAACCAGCGTTCTTTATTTCCTTGAGGACTTGGTGAGGTCTCTCAGTCATTATCTCCAAATGTTCAGGGGCAAATTCGTTGGTAAACTCAATAGCTTCACTAAGGCTATCAGCTATGAGAATAGCCCCATAATCCTCTAAAGACTTTTTAATTATCTTCTTTCTAAGACATTTATCGACTTCGCTCTCTAAATATTGATAGACTTTGTCGGCTAGCTTCTTCGATGTTGTCACTAAAACAGCCGAGTTATCCTCGGCATGTTCTGCTTGAGAGAGCATATCCCTGGCAATGTAGGAAGGATTAGCAGAATCATCAGCTAGAATGAGAATTTCACTCGGTCCAGCAGGAGAATCTATGGCTACTTCTCCCAAGCCAGAAAGATAAGCCTTAGCTACATTGACATAAGCATTTCCTGGCCCTACTATCATATCTACTTCAGGAATGGTGGATGTACCGTAAGCTAAGGCAGCTACAGCCTGTACCCCACCTATATTGATTAAAAGATGGGCTCCAGCTATATCAGCTGCTACTATCACCACATCAGCCATCTGGTCAGTCTTTCGGGGAGGGCTGGCAAGAATTATCTGGCTGACGCCAGCTATTTTTGCCGGGACTACAGCCATTATCGCCGTGGAGGGATAGTTAGCCTTACCCCCGGGGACATATACACCTACCCGTTCTATGGGAATAAACCTTTCTCCCAGCTCGTATCTGCCCTCACCTTTATCAGCGAACTTATTAATAGACCATTCTTTTCTTATCTGATGCTGGTGAAAATGGCATACCTGGTCTCGCATCCTCTTAAGTGATGCCACAACATCTGGGCTGGTCTTCTTGTAGGCAGCCTCTATTCTTTCTTTGCTAACGATGAGGTCCTGGGCAGTTAAGTTAACTTTATCAAACCTGGCGGTGAATTTTACCAGTGCCTCATCACCATTTTCTTTGACTTCTTTTATTATGGGAATGACTGCCGAAAGGGCTTCCTCTACTTTTGAAGTTGATCTCTCCAGAATTCTTTTATATTCATTTTTACTCAAATCTTTTAGTCTTTTGGGCTGCTGCATTTACCCCCTCACCTCAATCCTCTCCCCTGAGGGGAGAGGAGAAAAAAGAAGATTGCTTCGTCGCTTCGCTTTTCGCAATGACAAGCAAGAAATCTCGCTTGCAAAAACAGGTAAAAATTCCATATTTTTCAGAAAAACTTCCCTGTCTCTACTATAGCCCGCCCATCTTTTATCTTGGTTAATCTTACCCTAACCAGCTTATTTTTTAGCTTTTCTTCTCCCTCTAAGAGGACTCGGATATAGTTATCTGTGTAACCGGTAAGTAAGCCAGTTTCAGGGTCTCGTTTATCCTCTACCAGCACCCTTAAGGTTTTACCTAGAAATTGAGAAATAAAATCCCGAGAAAGTTTCTTTGCCAAATCTCTTAATAACTTACTTCTTCGCTTTTTTATTTTCTCATCTACCCGGGGCTGCATAGAATAGGCTTTAGTCCCTGTGCGAGGAGAAAACCTGAATATATGGAGTCGGCTAAATCCCAAATCTTGAAGAAATTGATAGGTATTGTTAAAATGCGATTCCCTCTCCCCGGGAAAGCCTACCATAACATCGCTGGTAATAGCTATGAAGGGTATTTTTTCTCTAATTTCTCTCACCAGCTCTTTATATTGATGAGGAGTATATTTTCTTTCCATCCTTTCAAGAATCTCCTCATCTCCGCTTTGTAAAGGAAGATGAAGATGAGGACATATCCAGGGAGACTCGGCCATAAGATCTATTAACTCTGGGGAAAGAAGGTGAGGTTCTAAGGAACTTAGCCTTATCCTTATTTTTTCTTTTAGATATTCTGCCTTTTTCAAAAGGTCTGTCAATCCAATTTGAGGATTTAGATCCCTTCCGTAAAGTCCGAGGTTAACCCCTGCCAGGACTATTTCTTTAAATCCATTTTGAGCAAGATTTTCTATTTCAATAAGAATCTCATCAGGAGGACGACTACGGACTACATCTCCGCGTACATAGGGAATTCTACAGTAGGCACAGAACTGATTGCACCCATCCTCTATCTTGACAAAGGCTCTGTTGTGGCCATTAAAACGCTGAATAGGGGTGGCTGAGATTGCCACGCCTTTGGTTTTATTGCTTTCTAAAACTATCTGACCTATATTTGATTTTTCTTCATTTCCTACTATCAAGTCTATATAAGGAAATTTCTTTTTTAATCTATTCCCCTCTGCCTCTGCATAACAGCCGGTAACGATAAGATATGCCAAGTCGCCGTTCTTTTTTGCCTTTCTGATTAATTCCTCTGACTTTTGGTCGGCTCTTTGGGTTACGCTGCAAGTATTGACAATATATAAATCTGCTTTTTCTCTAAAAGAGACTTCTTCAAAGCCTGCCTGAATAAAATACTCTCGCAAAACCTCGGTTTCGTATTGATTTATCTTGCATCCTAATGTGGCTAAAGCTATTTTGGACATTTATGAACTGCCAAATACCTGTTTGAGTTTATTGAAGAAATCCTTAACTTTGGGTTGGCCGTTTCCTTGTCCAAACTCATCAAACTTTTTGAGAAGTTTCTTTTGTTCCTCAGATAAATTTACCGGTGTTTCCACAATTACCCTTACCCATTGATCTCCTCGAGATGAGGAATGTAGGTAGGGAATGCCCATTCCTCGCAGGCGAAAAACCTTGTTATTTTGTGTTCCAGGAGGAACCTTTAGCTTTACTCTGCCATTTAAGGTAGGTACCTTAATCTCTGCCCCCAAAGCCGCTTGAGCAAAGCTAATGGGGACCTCACAAATAACTGTATTCCCTTCTCTTTTAAATATAGGATGGGGCTTTAGATGAAGAGCGATATAAAGATCTCCCGCTGGACCTCCTCTTGTACCAGCCTCTCCTTCCCCACCTAATCTAAGGTGTGAGCCATGATCAATTCCGGCTGGTATCTTAACTTTAATCTTACGCGTTCTTCGAACTCTCCCTGCGCCCCGACAATCTCTGCAAGGATCTTTTATGATATTACCCCTTCCTTGACACCGGGTACAAGTTCTGGTTACAGAAAAAAAGCCTTGAGAAAAGGCCATATAGCCTGTCCCCTGGCAACTGGGACAGGTCTGGGGATGGGATCCAGGTTTAATTCCGTTCCCCTTGCAGGTTGAGCAGGTCTCATAGCGGGAAATTTTGATCTCCTTTTCCGTCCCAAAGGCAGCTTCTTCAAAGCTTATTTCTAAGACATAACGAAGATCTGAGCCTGGCTCGCCTTCTTCAGTTCTTCGGGTTCTGCGGCCAAAAAAGTCGCCAAAAATGTCTTCACCAAAACCTCTGCCAAAAGAGCCTTTGCCAAAAACCTCCTCAAATATCTTGAAGGGGTCAAAATCAAACCCTCTGAAGCCTGCTCCTCCTACTTCTGCCTCTAGTCCTGCATGCCCATATTGATCATAAATTTCCCTTTTCTTTAAGTTTGAAAGAATCTTATAAGCTTCAGATACTTCTTTGAACTTCTCTTCTGCTTCTTTAGAATTACCTTGATTTCTGTCAGGATGATATTTGACAGCCAGGCGGCGATAAGCCTTTTTTATCTCCTGAGGAGAGGCATCCTTAGAAATGCCCAATATCTCGTAATAATCTCTTTTTGCCATGAATGTATAATCCTTTTTGTATTTGCTAGGAAAATCTTTAATTTCCCTTTTATCTGCTGCTAGACGAGGTTATCGTCGTTACAATTTTAGGTTTTCTGATAAGTCTTCTTGAAAATTTTTGTTGATATTTCCTGTAGTATTCAACAAGTTTTTTGGGATCATGACCACATTGTTCCGAAATTTCATGTCTTATGCGACGGATTCTTTCAACTGTTGGATCTGGTTGCATTTTAAACCTCCTCATACATTAGTTCATAGGGCGTAGTTATTATAGGGACAAAAAGCCCAAGTAAAGTATTAACATGGCGAATATGTTCAAATTTATTGGCATTAACTAAGTTCTGGCAATTCCAAGTTAAAAGAAGGTGACAATGATAATATGACGCTAAAGCAAGATGAAGGGCGTCACCCCCGAGATCTTGAGGCATAAGCTTATGAGAAAGATATTCAGCAACAATATCTTCAATATTTTCAGTGATTTCCAGAAGTGGTAACCCTGCGATAAGTTTCAAGGTATCTACCTTAGTAAGATAATTCCCTCGTTCAAGTTCATCCATGACGCTTGGACTTATTACCAATTCGTAGTTATGCCGATGGTTATTCCACCATTCTCTTGTCCATTGTCTCTTAGCAATAGATTCTGGGTCTTCACGAATCTCATGATAATAACTTGGAATAGTAGTTTCTATATATACTCGTCGTTTCATCATTATCCTATTTTCATTCCCCCCTCATCCCTTCCCTCTCCCCAAGGGAGAGAGGGAGAAACAGCTTTTTTCACTTAACCATAAGGTCGAAGGCGTCAAACGCCTCTTTTGTATGGAAGGATATTTGTCTTATGCTCCTCCTCCCGGACCTCACAGGCCTCTAGGAGCTATTTACAAATATTGTATCAGAATCATCACCTCCTTACAGCTTACAGCTGGGTACCCACTATGTTTTTACGTTTTTCACTATACGCTACCCGCTATACGCTATACGCTTTATTTCTCCACCTCATAATCGGCGTCGGTTACGTCTTCCCCCTCTTTCTTCTCTTTCTTTTCCTCTTTCTTTTCCTCTTTCTTTTCCTTACCCTCTTCGGCCTTCTTTTGAGCTTGCTCGCCAGCTTCTTTCTTGGCTGCCTCTTGATATACAGCCTGGCCTAGTTTCTGAGAAACCTCACCTAACTTCTTTATTTTTTCTCTAATTTCCTCTACACTGCCAGAATCCTTAGCTTTTTTAAGCTCTTCAAGAGCACCCTGTATACTCTTCTTATCAGCGTCGCTAACCTTATCCCCGTGTTCCTTAAGAGCCTTTTCTGTAGCGTAGATTATGTTATCAGCCTGATTTTGGGCTTCGATTTTCTCTCGCCTTTTCTTATCTTCCTCAGCATGCGCCTCGGCCTCCCGCACCATCTTCTCTTTTTCTTCTTCAGATAAGGCGGCACCTGCTTCCCGAATGGTAATTTCCTGTTCTTTGCCCGTACCTTTGTCCTTAGCCTTGACATTGACAATGCCATTGGCGTCTATGTCAAAAGTAACCTCAATCTGAGGAATACCTCGAGGAGCAGGAGGAATTCCGATAAGCTGAAATCTTCCCAGGGTCTTATTGTCGGCGGCCATAGTTCGCTCACCCTGTAGAACGTGGATATCCACCGCTGTCTGGCCATCAGCAGCAGTGGTAAAAATCTTACTTTCCTTGGTAGGAATAGTGGTATTTCTTTCAATGAGTTTGGTGAAAACCGCCCCCAGAGTCTCAATTCCCAAAGAGAGAGGAGTAATATCAAGAAGAAGAATATCTTTTACTTCTCCCGCCAGAACCCCTGCCTGAATAGCCGCTCCTGCAGCCACCACCTCATCTGGATTTACCCCCTTGTGAGGCTCCTTTCCAAATAGCTTTTTTACTACCTCCTGAACCTTGGGCATCCTCGTTTGACCGCCCACTAAAATCACTTCCTGTATATCGGATGCCTTTAACTTAGCATCCTTTAAGGCTTGCTCGCAAGGTCCAAGGGTACGATTAATCAAATTTTCAGTAAGCTGCTCCAGCTTAGCTCGTGTAAGGGTCATAGCTAGATGTTTAGGCCCACTCTGGTCAGCGGTGATAAAGGGAAGATTTATCTGAGTCTCCAGGCTAGAAGAAAGCTCGCATTTAGCTTTCTCTGCCGCTTCCTTAAGTCTCTGTAAGGCCATCTTGTCTTCTCTTATATCTATACCGCTCTCTTTTTTAAAACTCTCCGCCACCCAGTCTGCAATCTGCTGGTCAAAATCATCTCCCCCTAGATAAGTATTTCCATTGGTAGAAAGAACCTCTACTACATTATCTCCCACATCTAGAATGGATATATCAAAAGTTCCTCCCCCTAAGTCATAAACAGCTATTTTTTTCTCACCCTTTTTTTCTAATCCATAAGCCATAGCCGCTGCCGTAGGCTCATTAACAATACGCTCTACTTTTAGGCCAGCAATACTCCCAGCATCTTTGGTAGCCTGTCTTTGACTATCACTAAAATAAGCAGGAACAGTAATAACAGCCCGTATAACCTTTTCTCCTAGATACTCTTCTGCCGTCTGCTTCATTTTTTGTAAGACTCTGGCAGATATCTCTTGGGGCAAAAATTCTCCTTTATTCACTTTTACCTTGACTCTACCCTGAGAATCTTTAATTAAATCATAAGAAATCTTCTTCTTTGCTTCTTCCACCGCTTCCTCTTCGTACCGGCGACCTACTAGTCTTTTAATAGAGTTAACCGTATTTTGGGGATTGGTTACAGCCTGCCTTTTAGCTAGCCCACCTACTAACATCTCTCCCTTATCAGTAAAGGCAACCACAGAAGGAGTGGTTCGAGACCCTTCTTGATTGGGAATAATTGTAGACTCATCTCCCTCCATTATGGCTACACAAGAGTTAGTGGTACCTAAATCAATGCCAATTATTTTCTGGCTTACTTTCTTGTCACTCATAGAAGTAACCTCCTTTTTTAGTTGGTATCTTTATGACTCTTTTTATTCACCTTGACCATAGAAGGTCTTAAAATTCTATCATTTAACTTGTAACCTTTCCTCATCTCTTCTACAACAAAATCATCTGGATACTTATCTAATTCTACCCTCATCACTGCCTCATGAAAATGAGGATCAAACCTCTCTCCTTGCGCCTTAATTTGCTTTAGACCCTGTTTTTCCAGCATGCTTTTCAATTGACCAAAAATCATTCCTATACCCTCAACAAAGCTGGCAAATTCTTTAGATTTCCTCTTTTTCTTTGTTGAACCCAGCGCCCTTTCCAAATCATCCATTATGGGAAGAAACTCCCTCATTAGCCCCTCATTGGATAAACTTATTATCCTTGCCCGCTCCTTTAAGCTGCGTTTTTTATAATTCTCAAACTCTGCCTTTAACCTCTTAAGATGTTCTAGATATTGCCCTGCTTCCTCGTCTATGGATTTAAGTTCCTTTTCTTGACTACTAAATCTTCCTTCAAGAAAAGAAAGCTTTCTTTGTACATCTATTAGCTCTTTTTCTTTAGCTTTGAACTGGCCTTTAGCATCTAAGTACTTTCTTTTATAACTTACCCCTTTTCTTGTCTTGTCCTTTTCCATCGTTACTTTATTTCTCCTTTGATTTCCTTGACGAAATTCCTTACTTCCTCCAAGACAGTCCCTATTTCTTCTCGACTGTCTATAATAGAAAAATCCGAGGAGTATCTATCCTCTATAAAAAATCCAGTTGTTTCATCACAAAGGCCATAAAATTTTTCTAAACATCTCACTACTTCTTGCATTAACTTTTCTACTTTTTTTCTCTTTCTCTGGATGTTTTCGTGTTTTCTCTGCCTCGTACTTATTTTCCAGGTCTCTATTACTTCTTTTTTAAACCTCCATTGATTGCCTATTTTAAAGACACCGGAAACCTTATTTTTTTCTAATAGTCTATAAAGAGTGATAGGATGAATTCTTAAATATTCAGCCGCTTCCTTCACTGTAAGAACAGTCTCTTTTATTTGAGTCATCTCTAAACATCCTTTTAGCATCTTTTAGCAATGCAGTATAATATAATATTTAAAATAAAAGTCAAGAAAACGAGAATCCGACTTTGCAATTCGTCCAGTTCTGGTATAATATTGAAAAAAAGGGGACAGAAATATGGCAGAGAAAATAGCCAAGTTTCCTCATGGATTTATTTGGGGTACGGCAACAGCTGCTTATCAGATTGAGGGAGCCTGGAATGAAGATGGTAAGGGAGAATCTATCTGGGATAGATTTTGTAGAATCCCTGGTAATGTGCAAGATGGTGATAGAGGAGATATAGCTTGTGATCATTACCACCTCTACCGGGATGATATCAAACTGATGAAAACCCTCTCTCTTAATGTCTACCGGTTCTCTATTGCCTGGCCGCGTATCTTTCCTCAGGGAAAAGGAGGAATAAACCAACGTGGTCTGGACTTTTATGAGCGGCTGGTAGATGAACTTCTCGATGCCGGCATAGAACCTTTTGTTACTCTTTATCATTGGGACCTACCCCAGGCCCTGCAAGAAGAAGGAGGCTGGGCAAATAGGGATACTGTAGGCTATTTCAAAGACTACGCCGCCCAAGTTTCCAAGAGACTGGGTGATCGTGTCCATTATTGGATTACCCATAATGAGCCCTGGGTAACTTCTTTTGCCGGCCATCATTCAGGAATCCTTGCTCCTAGAATAAAGAGTCTTCCCACAGCTCTTAAGGTCTCCCATCATCTACTTCTATCTCATGGGGAAGCAGTAGCTGTTTTAAGAGATAACGGTGATGAGAAAACTCGATTAGGAATCACTCTTAATCTTTCTCCGGCACATCCAGCCTCAGAAAGCAAAGAAGACAAAGAGGCAGCAACCAGATTTGATGGCTATCTTAATCGATGGTTCCTGGACCCTATTTATAAGGGGTCTTATCCTGAGGATATGATGATCCTATATGGTGATAAAGCTCCTAAAATTCGGGCTCAAGACTTAGAGCGTATATCGGCAAAAATAGATTTTCTGGGAGTTAATTATTATTCCCGGCAGGTAATTAAGGCGGATACCAAAGAAGCATTTTTAGGTCTAAGTCAAGTTAAACCCGCTGATACCGAATATACAGAAATGGATTCGGAGATTTATCCGGCAGGACTCTACGAGATTTTGAAACGTATCCATAACGACTACGATGCCCCCCTTATGTATATAACGGAAAATGGGGCTGCTTTTTCTGATAAAATAGATAAAAATGGTCAGGTAAACGATAAATCTCGAATTAAGTATCTTAAGAGCCATTTCCTCCAAGCACACAAAGCAATTGAGGATGGAGTCAAGCTTTCTGGATATTTTGTCTGGTCGCTAATGGACAATTTTGAATGGGCTTTGGGATATTCCAAGCGATTTGGGCTAATTTATGTTGATTATCCTACTCAAAAGCGGATAATTAAAGCAAGCGGCTGGATGTACAAAAAAGTAATAGAGAAAAATGGGATAGAAATCTAATTTCATTGGCTAAAAGTTATGAAAATTGGCTTTCCCAATAATCCAAGGAGAAATTAAGAAGATGAAGAAGGTAGATTTTAAAGTTGCAAAAGAGTTTGCCTCAAGGATTAGGAAAAAATTGGGCGAGGTTAGTATAATTGTCTATGGCTCAAGAGCACGCGGGGATGATGAGCTATTCTCTGATATGGATATATGTATTGTTGTGAACAAGTTAGATAAAAAGACAAGAGAAATAATATTCACTACAGCCTGGGAAACAGGTTTTAAAGAAGATGTTGTTATTGTCCCCTTAATGTTTGAAAAAAATGAATGGGAAAATTCTCCTATTTTAGAATCACCGATTTATAAAAATATACAAAGGGAAGGGGTCGAGGTATGAAGGTGAGAAAAAAATGCTAAAAGTTGAACAAGTTGGGGAACATGAATGGGAGTTCATTTATCCTCCGAAGTATCGCCAATTAATGGATAAGT
>DAOWIY010000056.1 GCA_030640665.1 Clostridia bacterium | reverse complement strand
TTAGATGAAACTGACCCTTTTTTAGATTAAGTTCTGATAATTCCTCATCCTCCACTTCTACTAAAAAATCCATCAATGCCGACCCTATGCCAAATACATCATACTTCATCTTCAAACTTTTCCACTTATCACTTTCCAGCATCTTTCGCACAAAGTAGGATGTTCCTGATTTTCTCCCACGCGAGAGCTGTAATTCCAACAACGTTCGCACTTTTCTCCTTCTGCTCTTTCTATCTTAATCTCCAGTTTCTTTCTCTCTTTTAATTCAACTCCGGAAACTATAAAGACTTCCTTCAGTTGATAGTTTAAATCCTTTAAAAGAGAGAAGAGAAGAGAAGGAGCATTGATAATGACTTTAGCTTCTAGAGAAGAAGAGAGCTTTTTGGCCTGCCTCTTCTTTTCTAACTCCTTTAATACTTTAGCCCTAACCCCTAGTATCTTCTTCCATTTTTTCTCTAAACCCTCATGTATGAATTTCTCGTCTACTTTTGGCCAGGAAGATAAAAAGACACTAAATACTGATTCCTCATTTCCACCTTCTAATTCCTGGTTTTTGATATATCTCCACATTTCCTCTGAAGTAAAGGAGAGAATGGGCACCATTAGTCTGGTTAAACCCAATAGCAAATACCACAAAGCGGTCTGGGCAGATCTCCTCCCTTCAGAGGCAGCAGAAAATGTATAAAGCCTATCTTTTAAAATGTCAAAATAAAAAGAACTTAACTCATTAGTAGCAAAATTATGAAGTAAGTGAACAGCTTCATAGAATTTGAATTCTTCGTAGCTTCTTGTAACTGTCTTTATAATGGATTGAAATCGAGAGAGAATCCACCTATCTACTTCTCTCATTTCCTCAAAGGGAAGACAATCTTTTAAAGGATTAAAACTATATAGATTCCCCAAAAGAAACCTGTAGGTATTCCTGAGCCTTCTATACACCTCCACAGTGTAATTTAAGATTTCCTCAGAAATCCTAACATCCTGGGTATAGTCTTGTAAGCCAACCCAGAGTCTTAAAATATCAGCTCCCCTTCTTTCTATAATCTCTTGAGGGTCTACCACATTACCTATAGATTTAGACATCTTTTTACCTTTAGAATCAACAACGAATCCATGAGTAACAACTTTCCTAAAAGGCGCACTCTTTCTAAAAGCTATAGAGGTAAGAAGAGAAACCTGAAACCAGCCTCGATGCTGATCCGAGCCTTCAAGATAAAGGTCAGATGGATAACCTAAGGATTTCTCTTGAGCTACCACTGCCTGATGAGATACTCCGGATTCAAACCAAACATCCAAAATATCTTTCTCTTTTTTGAATTTGTTTTTCTCGCATTGAGGGCAGCGGAACTGGGGAGGAAGTATTTCTTCTACTTTTTTCTCAAACCAGGCATTAGAGCCGTATTTAGCTGTCAAATTAAGAATCTTCTCTATAACATCCTCACTCATCATTGCTTCGCCACAGGACTGGCAAGAGATTACAGGAATTCCTACCCCCCAGTATCTCTGCCGGGAAAGACACCAATCTGGACGCTCTTCAAGCATGCTTTTAATTCTCATCTTGCTCTGAGGGGGAAACCATTTGACATTTTCAAGGACAGCTTTTATAGCCTTATCTCTCAAACTATGTTTATCTACCTTTAAAAACCACTGAGGCGTAGCACGAAAAATCAAAGGTGATTTACACCTCCAGCAGTGAGGATAAGAATGGGAAATTCTACTCTGATATAATAAAAAACCTCCCTGGCGGAGTCTGTCTACAATGAGAGGATTAGTTTCAAAAACGCCTTTCCCCTCAAACTCTTCCCCTTCAAAGGTGAATCTTCCTTCATCATTGACTGGCGAAAAAATAGGAAGATTATGCTTGAGACCGAGAAGATAATCTTCTTCACCATGCCCAGGAGCAATATGTACACATCCGGTTCCTTCTTCTACAGTTACAAAATCAGCTAAGAGAATCTTTGAACTTCTTTTAGCAAAAGGATGAGTATATTTAACCTCGGCTAATTCTTTTCCCTTTACCCTGGATAATATTTCTATTTTCTCCATCCTTATATCTTCTCTGACTTCATCTAATAAATCCTCAGCCAGTATTAAAATCTCTTCATTTACTTTAACAAAACAGTAAGAGAAATCAGGATGAAGAGCTATCCCCAGATTTGCCGGCAGAGTCCAGGGAGTCGTTGTCCAAATTAAAAAATAGATAGGCAGCTCAGGAAGCGAAATCGGCAGTTCATCCTCCAGGGGAAATTTTACATAGATAGAGGGAGATTCTTTTTCTTTATATTCTATTTCTGCTTCCGCCAGTGCTGTCTGACAATTAAAGCACCAATGGACAGGCTTTAAACCTTTGTAGATATATCCTTCTTGAGCGAGCCTGCCGAATACTCTTATCACCTCAGCTTCATAGGAAGGGTCCATAGTAAGATAGGGATTTTCCCACCTGGCAAATACTCCTAATCTTTTAAACTCCTCTTTTTGTTTATAGACAAATCCTAGGGCATACTTTCTTGCTTTTTTTCTAAAGTCCAACTGAGAGATCTCGCTTTTATCTATCCCTAATTCTCTGAATAATTGATGTTCTACAGGAAGCCCGTGACAGTCCCAGCCAGGTATGAAGGGAGCATTAAAACCCTGCATAGTCTTATATTTAACTACTATATCTTTGAGTATTTTATTAAGAGCCTGTCCAAGATGTATATCTCCATTGGCATAAGGAGGACCATCATGAAAAATAAACTTAGGACTGCTTTTTTTCTTTTCTCTTATAGCATGGTATATCTTTTTTTCTTCCCAGAACTTTAAAATGTCTTTTTCTTTCTGGGGAAGATGTGCTCGCATGGGAAAATCTGTCTTAGGAAGGTTAAGAGTCTTGCTATAATCCATTTAAATCTCTTCTAATACCTTTCTCACTAGCCTGGTCATTTTGGGCTCCGAGAGTTTAGCTATTTTGAGAATCTTGCGAATATCTACCGGCTCTAGTCTATCCGGTATGCATTCATCAGTGATACAGCTAATACCCAACACCTTTAAGCCACTGTGTTTGGCTGCAATGACTTCAGGAACAGTAGACATACCCACCGCATCTGCCCCAATTAAACGCAGGAATCTATATTCGGCCGGTGTTTCAAGATTAGGCCCTGTTACCCCTACATAAACCCCTCGATGAATCCTAATACCTTCTTCTAGAGCTACTTTTTCGCAGAGTTCAATTAATTCTTTGTCATAGGGCTCGCACATATCAGGAAAACGAGGACCTAATCTCTCATCATTTGGTCCGATAAGGGGATTGATACCGGTTAAATTAATATGATCAGTAATAATCATTAAGTCGCCTGCCTTAAAGTTGGGATTCATCCCTCCCGCTGCATTAGACTCAATGAGGAGATTCACTCCGAGCTTCCTCATTACTCGGACAGGAAAAGTAATTTCCTCCGAAGAATAGCCTTCGTAAAAATGAAGTCTTCCCTGCATAGCCACAATCACCTTATTCATAAGTTTACCCAGAATTAAATTTCCCTCGTGTCCGTGAATAGTGGAGGTAACAAAATGAGGGATATCCTGATAGGGTAGGACATTCTCAACCTCTATTTCTTTTGCCAGAGCCCCCAGCCCTGTACCTAAGATTATGCCTATCCCGGGTTTAACTTTTGTTTTACTTTGAATGAACTTTTTCGCTTCATCTACCTTTTCTCTTAATGATATTGCCATTTTGACCTCGTATATTGTATATTGTGAAGAAAAAATCCCCCCTCTCAATAGTTCATACTTAATGTTATTGCGAGGAGTTCAGAAATCTTTCAGGACGACGTGGCAATCCCAAAAACACAGATTGCTTCAGGATTTCATCCCTCGCAATACGGGGTTTACTGAGCACTTACGACTAATGTGTTATTTATAGATTCATTAATTACGCAGAATTTCTTCATAGTGTTACCTAGACAATAGATTAAGAGAAAACGTGCTCACTGTCAAGTGACAGAAATAGATGGGCCAGGAGGAAGCTCAGAGGCGCTTTATGAGAGTTTGTTTCACAAAATCGGTGAGTTCCCTGATGAGACGCGCATCTATCCTGGTCATAATTATGG
>DAOWIY010000057.1 GCA_030640665.1 Clostridia bacterium | reverse complement strand
ATACCTCTTTAAAAATTCAAAATTGGCAAAAAAATTGTACTATACTTACAAAATAGTACATTCAAATAGGTAGATTTCTCTTAGAGGGAAGGAAAAAGAATTCCCGAGAGAATTAATTAAAGAGAAAGAGAGGAGGTGATTTATAGGTTTATAGGAAAAAATAAAAGTTTTAGCTTAGCAAAAGAAGGAAAAAGAAAAAACAAGAAGCATTAAAAAAGGAGATCTAAAATGCGGAAAAAAGCAAAAGTTTTAGTAATGGTGATGGTTGTGCTTGTGGCTATGTCTATAGCAGCGTTACAGGCATTGGCAGTGGCTCCTAAGGTCGGGGTGGTTTGTACACAACATGTCGGAGCTGCAAGTGGTAGTGGTGCCCTTGCGGAGTGTGCCGTAGCTATGGCGAGAATGTTCGAATATGCTGGATGTGATGTGTATATGATTGATTCCGGTGATATTGTGGACAACAATATATTGAACACCATAGACCTGATAGCCTTTCCTGGGGGGTATGGGGTAGCTTATAAAAAGTTTTTTGCCCCCAGCACGGGTGACTCTGTGAGAAATGCCCTTCGAGATTTCATCTCTGATGGAGGAGCTTTTGTAGGTATATGTGCCGGCGCATATTTTGCTGTAGATATTTGTGCTTGGGAAGGAAGGGACTTCGAGTATTACCTGGATTTATTTATGGGTGATGGAGTGGGTTCGATAACAGATATTTCTGATTATAGTGAAGTTGAGCCGATGAAGATTACTCCTGTTAGAATGGTAGATTCAGATTTTTCATGGAACAATGATACTTACAATATAGGCTATCTGTGGGGGCCGTACTTCTCAGGCTATAATGGCGGCGACCTACCGGAAGGCATCGATGTTGTAGGAGTTTATGATTACGAAGTTAACGGACAACCAGGGGAAGCTGATGAAGAAGCGGCCATGATCAAATTTGAATTTGGTAATGGAAGAGTTTTCTTATCAGGCGTCCATCCAGAATATGAGGAGAGTAGCACTTTATCCAATTCACGAGATTGGTGTTTCGGAGATGATTATGACAATAGTTCGGGAAACGCTGTAGCAGACCCTGATACTGAATACGATATAATGGCAGACATAATAGGTTGACTGTGTCCTGGGAAAACTATTAGTAAAGGTTTGCCATCTCCATATAACACCACGGCCGCTGTTTATGGTACTTGCGGTGCCGCCACAAGAACTGTTTGGGCTACTATGAAAATGCTTCGTTCATTAGGAATCGAGCCCTATTCTTATACTGGCTGTGCAGCTGATGAGATAACCATTGATAAATTTGACCTGGCTGTATTCCCCAATGGTAAGGAAACTGTTATGGATAATTATATAGATGAGTCTACGCTTGATACCTTCCTTGCCAACGGTGGTCACTTTATGGGTTTTGGTGGAGGAGCAAAGATAATCGGTGTTGAGCTTGATTATTGGGGTGGAGGTCAGGATCTATCGCCACCAGCCACTCATGGAATGGAAGATGTGACAATTGTTGATAATGATACTGGCTCAGGTATATATTCAGTTGCCTATTGGCGTGAGGATTCTGCTGACCATCACTGGGATGGATTAAGCCCAATTAATTCAACTTACTATACTCCTATTTCATGGACATCTGCTCATGTTGAGGATACACCGAATGCTGTTGAAGTAGCTTACTTTACAGATGAGGGCTCCAGTCAGATTTGTATGGTAAAGTATCCTTGGGGCGATGGAGGCAGTAAGATATTCCTCTCCACGGTAGATCCATCTATGGAGGAGGGAAGCCTTAACGATGGATGTCAGTGGGATGAGGGTACTCATGGCTACTCTGATCCAGATTCTGAGTGGGGACTGATAGATAATATCCTTAGTTGGATGGGTCTCTAATTGAATTGATAAGCTGATAATGCTGGAGTCATACCTTGTAAATTAAGGCTTATGATACAGCAAACAATGTTGGATTCGCTAGAAAAAAGGGGCATCGACTTACTCGATGCCCCTTTCCATTTTAGAGGAAGGAATAAGAGAAGTACAATAAAATATATATAACATCTGTAAGAAATATAGTAGAAATAGAAGTAACTAATCAGGTCAGATTAAGAATCCAGAGGAGTTGCATTTCTGGGTTAAGGAGAGAATAGGCTGGAGTTGTCCACTATTTTTGCTTTTTCTCTTAGCTTTTGCAGCCAGAGGTTTAGAGTTTTTGTTCTCTTTTGGGAAAGTAGATTTTCCTTAAATTTTTCTTTTTCTTTGAAGAAATCTTCCAGAAAGAGCTCTCTTTGAGTCAATTTCATTATGTAGTATCCCTTGGTTAATTTTAAAGGTTCGCTTATTTCCTCTTTCTTTAGAGAAAAAGCAGTTTGGATAAATTTTTCTGTATCCTGGAAAGTTATTCCTCCTACTCTGTCTGTTCGTTTGAAAAATTCTACATTCCTATATTCCAAATCTAGTTTTTTGGCTAATAAAGATAAATTCTTGTTTTCTTTCGCTTCTTTTGCTAGCTGACTTGCCTTTTCTCTAGCTATTTTTATAGTTTTTTCTTCTATCAAACTTTCCTTTACTTCTTTAGTTATCTCCTTTAAAAGGGGTATATAAGAGGGGGTTTTTTCCTTGAGGTCAATGAGGCAGTATCCCTGCGGAGCCTTAACAGAGGAACTAATTTCTCCTTGGGTAAGGGAAAAGGCTGTCTTGCTGAACTGAGGAACCCATCCCAGGCCCTTAATGTTATCCTCTCGAGTAAAAAAGGGTGTGGTTTCACTAGAGTGGGGATAATGCTTTTTTGCGTACTCGTCAAAGGTAATCTTTTTTTCCTCTATTTTTTTCTTAACATTCTCGGCCTCTTTTTTAGCTAAATTTTCACTTTTCTCTTTAATCCATATTTGTTCCACTCGCTTCCTCACTTCCTGGAAAGACTGAGTATAAGCCTCTTTTATTTCTGTTAACTTAATGAGATGATAGCCAAAAGGAGTTTTCACTATCTTACTCGCTTCTCCTTCTTCCAGGGAAAAAAGAGCTTTACTAAAAGAGGAAAACATCTGGGAGGAGGAAGTAAAAAATCCCAGGTCCCCTCCTTTTTCAGCAGATATAGAATCCTCGGAGTATTTCTTGGCCAGAGTAGCGAAATCAGCACCCTCTTTTAACTTTTTCTCTATTTCTTCCATTCTCTCCTTTATTTTTCGTTCCTCTTCTTCGCTGGTAGAAAAAGGAGATAGTTTAAGTAGGATATGACTGGCTCTTCTTTTTTCTGGGACCCTGAAGGAGGCTAAGTGCTTTTGATAATATGCTTCCAATGCTTCCTCGCCGACTTCACCTACCTTATCGGCAAATTCTTCAGGCTTTATTAAAATGTAATCTACTTTTACCTTCTCTGGAACAGTAAATTCTTCTTTATGTCCCTCATAATATTTCTCTATTTCCTCTTCAGTGGTTTTTACTTCTTTTTTATATTTGGTAGGTTCTAGAAAAATGTAGGAGACCCCTACCTCTTCATTCTCTATTATCCAATAATCTTTAATTTCTTCATCAGTTACCCTTATACTCTCTTTGATTCTTTGAATGAGTTCACTTATAATCATTTCTCTCTTAATCTCTTCTTCAAAGTCAGAATAAGAGATGCCTCGAGAGTCAAGAAATCTCATAAATGCTTCCCGGCTGCCAAAAGGTTTTATTATTTTCTTGATTACCTCGGTTAGTTTCTCTTGGCTAACCTCAATTTTTGCCTTTTTTGCCTCTTGCCAGAGAAGCTCATTTGTTATCAACTGATTTAATACATAATATTTTAAGTATTTTTCTACTTGAGGGGAGATATCTGTCTCGGAGGTTTGTCGGTATGTTTCATATGTATTTTGATAGCTCTGAGTAAATCTTTGATAAGATATAGCAGTACCATTGACCTTAGCCAGTGGCTTTTGTTCTTTTCTAGGCCGCCCGTACATGAAGAAAAGAGAGGCTGCAAATGCTATAGCGATTATCCACATTCCTGGCTTGATAAATTTCCTTAAACTTCGCAGCAGCATCATGAAACTCCCATCAAAGGCCCCAGAGCACAAATTTGCAGGTAGTTGACTTTCTTGAATAGATAAATAAAAAGCTAGCTCGTTTTCTCTTGTACTGGGTTATTAATATTGTATATATTTATAGAAAACAAGTCAAATTTTCTTTTGGCTATAATGATCCTGCACACTTTTTAACACAAAAGAACGTGTCACTTGACAATTTCTTTTCTATAGATATAATATAAACAAAAGATAGCTAATTTTAGATGTAAGCGGCTACAAAATTGCCAAAAATTGATATTTCTCAACTCATAATCCTAATCTTGCTAAAGGATTAAGAAAGCACTCTTTAAAGATCTTTTGCAATAAGGTGGGCCAAGAGCGGGGAGTTTATTAAGTTAATTTTTTTTCCGCAATATTGTATAATATATACAATATTAATAATTCAGGAGGTAATTTAAGTATTCGCTCTTACTCTCCTTTGGTGTTATAGTGGCCTCCTTTATGGACTTGGACCATTATACACACCAAAGGAGGAAATACAAGTTAGAAGATAGTTTATTGGGGGTGATGAAATTATCCCTGATTAGTGAAATACTGAACAGGGAAGGGGGAAGAATTTCCGAGAGAACTATTCGGAGGGAAAGGAGGTGATTTAGAAAGACAAAAGATGAAGGAGAGATCTTTGAGAATTTAAAAGGAGGAGGTATTTATTATGAAGAAGATTAAAAGATTATGGTTAATGGGGATGCTAATTTTTAGTTTGGCTGCTGTTTTTGGAATGGTAACAGCTCAAGCAGTAGAGCTACCCCGAGAGATTATGGTAGTTGGGTCTAATTATGGTATTACCACATGGGATCCAAGTGCAGCTTTTTCTACGGAAGCTGTTTATATGCCCAATATATACGAGGGACTGACGCGAACCACTCTTCCTGAGGCCGAAGAAAAAGTGGAGCCACTTCTTGCTACAGACTGGGAATTCTCACCAGATGGGCTTAGCTGGACATTCTATTTAAGAGAAGGAGTTACGTTCCATGATGGTGATGCGTTCAATGCTCAAGCAGTAAAGACCGCTATTGAGCGGACTATGAATATGGGTAAAGGAGCAGCCTTTATCTTCTCCGCTGTTGACGAGATTACGGTAATAGATGAGTATACTGTTAAATTTGACTTGAGTGCTGGCGTACCAATTGACCGAATAGTTGCCTCGGCTAATGGAGCGTGGATAATGAGTCCTACAAGTGCAGCCCAACCGCGCGAATGGTTTGAAGAGGGGAATGCAGCTGGAACCGGTCCTTACAAGCTTACAAACTGGAAACCCGATGAGGAAATTATCCTCACAAAATTTGAAGATTACTGGGGAGGATGGGAAGGTCCACATTTCGAGAAGATTGTTATCAGAAGAGTTAATGACGCTGTAGTCCTGCAGAATATGCTGGAATCAGGAGCAGCTGATCTGGTAACTCGAATTCCTACAGATAATGTGGCTCAGGTAGATGAAAGAGAAGACTGTGATGTTCTAGTTTTTCCCAGTTTTTACAGTTATTGTCTCCATCTAAACACACAAAGGGCCCCCTTGGATAATAAATTGGTAAGGCAGGCAATTTCATATGCTATACCTTATCAAGATATGGTCACAGTTGGGGCAGGCGGTCTAGGAAGGCAGTCGGTAGGACCTATTCCTTATGGCGAATTTGGTCATGACGAGAGTTTATTCCAGTATACCTATGACCTGGATAAAGCCAAAGCACTTATGGCCCAAGCAGGTTATGCGGACGGAATAGATAGAACACTCGTTTACACCTATTGTGCGGAAAATATAGTAGAAGAAGCTTCCAGCCCTCTAGTAAAAGAAGGATTAGCTAACATAGGAATTGAGGTAGAGATTCAGCCGATAACATGGTCAGCACAGTGGGCAAAGAGCAAAGGTGATGTTGCTGGAAGGCAAGATATTTTTGCACTGCTCTGGTGGCCAACTTTCAATGACCCATACGATACTCTGTATAGTCTGTGGCATTCCGAAGATGCTCCCTTCTTTAACCTTGCTTACTATAGCAATCCGAAAGTGGATAGCCTTATGGACACAGCTTACAAAACACCAGATCCTGTAGCAGCTCTAGCACTTTGGTCCGCGTGTCAAGAAATCCTTATAGAGGAGGCACCTTCCGTGTATTTCCTTGATGTTGAGAATAGTGTTCCTATAAGGACAGCTGTTAAAGGCTACATAAGCAATCCTGCCTATGCAGGGGCAATGTGGTTCTACTACATGCATAAATGAAGAAAAATGTAGCCTCAAAATTAAAAGGAGGTGGCTTTTTGCCGCCTCCTTTTATATTAAATTTTAATTTTCATCGTAACTTTTGCGCAAAAGTTACGTTCATATTGTTTTTTTTCTTAATTTTTAGTAAAATACTAAAAGGAAAAGATTATTCAAATAGATTATGAACAAGTTTTTAAGATATATTGGAAGACGTCTAGCACTATTAATTCTCGTTCTTATCGGACTTTCAATAATAACCTTTACTCTAGCCAGAATAGTCCCATCCGACCCGGCAGCAGTTTATCTTGGTCCACGCCCTAGACCAGAACAAATAGCCGAAGTACGAATTAAGTTAGGTTTAGATAAACCTGTGTATGTACAGTATGCTTATTACCTAAGAGACCTCCTCCATGGTGATTTAGGTACTTCCATTAGGACTCATCAGCCGGTATTAAAGAGTATTCTCCGTTTCCTTCCCGCTTCCTTTGAATTAATGCTTACGGCCATTATTCTTGCCTTAATCATTGGTACTCTTCTCGGGGTGACATCGGCTCAAAAGGAAAATACTTTGATAGACCATGCGAATAGGCTTTTTGCAGTAACTGGTGTGTCACTGCCTGCTTTTTGGCTGGGTTTACTCTTTCAACTCCTTTTCTTTCGTTGCTTAGGTATCCTACCATTAGGTGGACGAATTGATATTTATGTTAGTCTTTTTTCTCCCATTAAACATATTACGGGATTTTATGTAATAGATTCTTTGATTACAGGAAACTGGGTTGCCTTCAAGAGTTCTATTTTACACTTAATTTTACCTGGGATTACCTTAGCTGCTTATTCAACAGGAATAATTATGAGAATGACCAGGGCAACGATGCTAGAAGTAAATAGGGAAGATTATATTGTTGCTGCCCGGGCTGCAGGTATCCCGGAAAGAACCGTTGTCTTCAAATATGCCCTCAAAAATGCTATGGCCCCAACATTAACCACGGCAGGTCTTGCCTTTGCCTCTATGCTCACAGCAACTTTCTTTATTGAAACTATTTTCTATTGGCCTGGAGTAGGGACTTATACAGTAAAATCAATTTTATTAAACGATTACCCAGTGATTATGGCCGTAACTTTGGTGGGAGCTCTTCTTTATGTTTTAGTTAATTTAGTTGTTGATTTGGTTCTGGTATTTTTAGATCCTCGAATTCGTTTGTAAGGAAAGGTAGTATAATTATGAAAAGACTAAAGAAAAATTTTTACAGGGGGGGCAGGTTAAAGGAATATCGCCGCAGCTTGCACTTTTTTTTGAAAAATCCCTTAACCATATTAGGATTAGCCATAGTTATTTCTTTAATCCTCATTTCTATCTTTGCTTCTCAGATAGCTCCTTACCCTGAGCAAGGAAGGGGAATTTCAAGTGTAAAGGATAGATTACTTTCTCCAAATTATGAACGCCTTTTTGGGACAGATAATTTAGGAAGGGATATTCTTAGCCGGGTAATTTTTGGAAGCAGAGTATCCTTGAAAGCTGCAGTAGTAGTAATTTTGATAGTAGTAGTTATTGGTACACCCTTAGGAATAATAGCCGGTTATTTTGGAGGAAAGATTGATGAAGTAATAATGAGAATGAGTGATATGATTTTAGCTTTTCCTTCCCTTTTGTTGGCTATTGCTATAGTAGCTATATTGGGACCCAGTCTGATGAACGCAATGATTGCCCTTTCTGTGCCCTGGTGGCCATGGTACACAAGACTTGCTCGTAGCCAGACAATTTCTCTCAGAGAAAGGCAATTTGTAGAAGCAGCCAGAGCCGTTGGCGTATCAAATTTCAAGATAATGTTTCGTCATATTCTACCTAACTGTTTGACGCCAATTATTGTGCAAGCAACTCTTGATATGGGTTATATTATTTTATCATTAGCTGGCTTAGGTTTTTTAGGATTAGGAACCCAACCACCAACTCCGGACTGGGGAGTAATGATAAGCAAGGGACGCTCGTTTATTCTTAACCAATGGTGGTTTTCTACCTTCCCTGGGGTAGCCATTTTTATTACCGTCCTGGGTTTTAATCTACTGGGAGATGGACTAGCGGAAGCCCTGAATCCGAAGAGGAGAAAATAAGCTCGATTATAAGGGAGGAGGAAAATGAATTGAAGGTAAAGATTTGTGCAGCACAAATGCAGATAAAGTCTTTAAATGTAGAGGAGAATTTGAGAAAAGCAGGTCTCTTAATTAAAGAAGCGAGTAGTAAAGATTGTGATATTATATGCTTTCCTGAGTATTTTTTAACCGGCCCATCAGGAAAAAAGAATCTTCAATATACTCAAGAAATTCCCGGTGAATATACTGAGGAGTTTAGCAGGTTAGCCAAAGAGAATGGCCTTTATATCGTAATGGTAAGTATAGAAAAGGAGGATAATAACTATTATAATACAAGTGTTCTCATTGATGACTCTGGCAAGATTATAGGTAAGTATAGAAAAATCAATTTATGGAGTGGCGAGAAGACTTATATAAAAGCTGGAGGTGAAGTATCAGTATTTGATACTAAATTTGGAAAAATTGGGTTAGAAATTTGCTGGGATCTAGCTTTTCCAGAAGTTACCAAGGAAATTACTCTAAAGGGAGCTAAAATTGTCTTTTGTTCCTCCTTCTGGACATACGAAGACAAATATAGTCTTCTTAACTCAGAAGAGCTAAGAAAAAAGGTCCCTCGTATAGATACAGAAATAAACTTCGTTGATTTCTGCGTTCCAGCAAGAGCAATAGAAAACGGAATTGTTTTTGTCTATGTAGGTGGCTGTGGTAAGACCGAAGTGGGTAAATCCACTTTTAATATGATAGGTCATTCTCAAATAGCCATTCCTTTCTATGGCAGAGTGGCATCACTGGAGAATGAAGAAAAGTTACTAATCAAAGAAATAGACCTGGATTTATTAGACCTTGCAGAAAGTGTTTATGAAATAAGGAAAGATTCTCTAAGAAATAAATTATGCTAAAAAGGGAAAAAGTATAAAATTGAGAGAGGCATTGCTAGAAGTAAAGGAGTTGGAGACCCACTTTTTTGTTTATGAGGGAATAGTTAAGACCTTAAATAAAATTGACCTTACTATTTACAAGGAGGAAACTTTAGGAATTGTGGGAGAGACAGGATGTGGAAAATCGGTAACTGCCCTCTCTATTTTGAGATTGATTCCTTCACCGGGAAAGATTGTAGGTGGAAAAATACTTTTTGAAGGACAAGACCTTTTAAAGAAGGAAAAGGAGAAGATGAGGAAAATAAGAGGAAATAAGATTTCTATGATTTTCCAAAATCCTACCTCTTCCCTAAATCCGGTGTTTACCGTGGGAGACCAACTGACGGCAGTGATTAGAAATCATCAAAAAGTGAGTAAAGAAGAGGCTCGAAAAAGAGCTATTGAGATGTTTAAGCAGGTAGGACTACCTGACCCCAGGAGAACTTTGCAGAAGTATCCTCATGAACTCAGCGGCGGAATGCAGCAAAGAGTTATGATTGCGGCAGCTCTTTCTTGTGAACCAAGTCTACTAATAGCTGATGAACCTACCACTGCTCTGGATGTAACTATTCAGGCTCAAATATTAAATTTAATGGAGGGGCTTAAAGAAAAATTAAAAACCTCTATTTTATTGATTACTCATAATCTGGGGATAGTAGCTAAAATATGTGATAGAGTGGCCATAATGTATGCCGGGGAATTCGTGGAAGAAGCTCCTATAGAGGAGATATTTGGAAATCCCAAGCATCCTTATAGCAAAGGACTACTGGAATCTATTCCCAAAGTAACACAAAAAGGAAAGTTGGAAACGATCGGGGGAACTGTATGTGATTTGCTGGATCCACCGTCAGGATGTCGATTTCATGCACGTTGTCCTTCTTCTATGGAAATATGTCAAAAAGAGAGACCAGGTCAAACCAAAATAGGAAAAAATCACTTTGTCTTTTGTCACTTATACAATTCTTGAGTTTATAAGGAATTAGAGGAAGAAGAGTTCAATGTCCCCACTAGTTGAAGTTAAAAATTTACGTAAATATTTTTCTGTAATTAGGGGTTTCTGGCAGCGAGGAAAAGAGTATGTTAAAGCAGTGGAAGACGTTTCTTTCAGTATTCGGCAAGGAGAAACGGTAGGATTGGTAGGAGAATCAGGATGCGGTAAGACCACTATAGGAAGAACTATATTAAGACTCATTGCTCCTACGGCTGGTGAGGTATTTTTTAAAAAGAGGAGTCTTTTTGCCTTGGAAGATGAGGAGCTAAGAAAAACGAGAAAAATGATGGGAGTAGTATTTCAAGATCCCTACACTTCTCTAAATCCTCGTATGAACATCCAAAGTATTGTCGGGGAACCTCTAAGGACTCATAGTAATCTAAAAGGTTTGGAGCTTCAAGAAAGGGTGATAGGATTATTAGGGCAAGTTGGATTGAAAGAAGATGCTCTCTATAGATATCCTCATGAATTCAGTGGTGGACAAAGACAAAGAATAGGTATAGCCAGAGCTCTGGCTATGGACCCAGAATTTATAGTTCTTGATGAACCAACCTCAGCTTTGGATGTCTCTGTCCAGGCGCAAGTTCTCAATTTAATTATCGAGTTACAAAAAAAATTAAATCTAACTTATTTATTTATTTCTCACGATTTGATAGTAGTAAACTATATTGCTGATAGAATTATGGTAATGTATTTAGGCCGTATAGTAGAGACAGGTCCAGCAAATACAATATTCAACCATCCTCTACACCCTTATGCTAAGGCTTTGATATCTGCTGTTCCTATTCCCGATGTTCACCAGCAGAGAAAAGAGATTCTCTTGCAAGGAAATGTTCCTAGCCCTATAAATGTTCCTTCCGGCTGTAGTTTTCATACTCGCTGCCCAGAGATGAAAAATGAAATATGTAAAAGAGAAGTTCCCCCCTTGAAAAAAATAGACGAAGAACATTATGTAGCTTGCCATCTAGTTTAATATTCCTTGGGCAACTTTTCAAGCTGAGCATAATTAAATACAGGACCATCCTTGCAGACATAAAATCTACCGATGTTGCATCTTCCACATTTACCTATTCCACACTTCATTCTCATCTCCAATGAAGTATAAATCCTCTCTGGAGGAAATCCAAGAGCAATAAGTTTAGGAAGAGTAAATTTTATCATAATCGGAGGACCACAAATAACAGCATAAGCATCTTCTGGAGATGGTGCTTTTCTTTCAACAATCGTGGGAACAAATCCAACTAATCCCTGCCAGCCTTTGTCACCTTTATCAACGGTTATACAAACCTTTAGATCTTCTCTTCTTTCCCACTCCTTAAGTTCCTCTTTATACAAAAGCATCCCGGGAGTTCTCGCTCCGTATATTATGGTAATGTCCTTAAAATCTTCCCTGTAAGCAAGTAGATATTTCGTTAGCGCTCTCAAAGTAGTAAAGGCAAAGCCACCACCTATAATAACAATATTCTTACCTTTAAAGAACTCAATAGGATAGTAGTTCCCAAGTGGACCCCTGATTCCTAACTCATCTCCCTCCTTAAGATAATGTAAGGCGGTTGTCACAATGCCAACTCTGTTTACGGTAAACCTCAAATAATCTTTCTCGAGAGGGGAAGAGGCAATACCAAAAGGTGCCTCCCCTTTCCCCCAAAGAGAAATCTCACAGAACTGACCCGGCATAAACTTGAAATTCTCCTTATTTTCCTTGTTTAAAAAGATAAGGTCTAAAGTTTTTAACATCCTATCTTCGGATTCTATAAAAGTCTTTTTTACTTTAACTGGAATAGGTAAATATGGGTTTCTCATTAAATAATCTCCTAATTGGTAAGTATTTCTTTTAACACCTTTCTAATATCGATGTTGACCGGACAGTTTAGAATGCACCTTCCACAACCAATGCATGCAGCTCTTTTATAATTTTCAATAAAATAATTGAATTTATGCATCACCCTCTGCCTCATCCTTTCCTTATCTGTTGGCCTCGGATTATGCCCTGATGTTTGCAAAGTAAACAGAGGAAACATACAGGAATCCCAATTTCTAATCCTCCTGCCCTGAGAATCTTTTGCCTCATCAGCGATATCAAAACAGTGGCAGGTAGGGCAAAGATAACTGCAAACAGCGCATCCAAGACATCTCTCAGATAACTTATCCCAAAACGGGCTCTCAAACATCGTATCAAGTTTTTCCTTAACACCTTCTATCTTAACCTCGGATTTAATTCTTTTCTCTGTTTCCCTCTTAATCTTCTCTGCTAATTTCACCTCCTCCTCTGAAGCTTCTGTAAATTTGTCAGTTAAAATTTCTTTTCCTTTATCTGTAACTACATCAACAATATATTTATTACCTATATCGATAAGGAGGATATCTAAGCCATCCCTCGAGAAAGGGCTACCACCAAATGAAGTGCAAAAACAGGTAGAGAGAGGTCTCCTGCAACCTAAGCCAATAATGATAGTATTTTCTCTTTTATTTATATAGTAAACATCCTGATAATCTTCTCCTGCAAAAACGTTATCTAAAAGAAGATTTGCTTTCGCATCGCAGGGCCTGATACCCAGCAAAATTCTCTTCCGGCTCACTTTCTCAGCTGAAGTTACTTTCCCTTTTTCGTATTCAAACATTGTCTCTGATTGAGGAAAAAATATCTCTTTGGGTGGTTTCTTTGAATTCTGATAATTTAGGTCTATCCCTTGAAAATTAGTAATCGGCTTAAAAGAAAAGATACCATCAATATTAACCGGTGCATAAACAGTGTAATCCGAGAGTAAAGATTGGATAAATCTATTCATATCTTCTTTGCTGATTTTTTTCATCATCTATTCTCCAATAAATTATTCTCCGGAGTCGATAAAATCTTGCTTATCTTTTACATCAAAAGTAGCTAATGGAGGAGGAACTGTAATATCCAATCCTGTCTCGAAATTAAAGTAATTTTTTACTTCCTTATTAATTTTTTTAGTTAAAAATCTTAAGTTTATCTCCATGGGACAAGCTCTCTCACAATTTCCACAATCAACACACCTACCAGCTTGATGATAAGCTCTTATAATATGCCAAACAGCAAGGTCAGAGGAATTCAATTCTTTTCCTATCCACCTGGGATAAGAATTATCAACAAAGCACTCCTCACAATAACACATAGGGCAAGCTTGCCTGCAGGCATAGCACCTGATGCACTTATTCACTTCTTTATTAAAATAGTCCCATCTCTCATCAACTGATTTTTTTTCATATTCATCAACTTCGGCATATTCATCCACTTGAGCCCTCTCCTTTACCTCTTTTCCAATTAAAATATCCGAAATTACTGGATTATGATGCTTGCAGGTCCTACAGGAGGGATGAAGATAATCCTCCTTTTTAAAAACTTTTTCAAAACTATCTCCTTTAACTAAAATCTCATCACTTTTCTCCTTCACCTCTAATATCTCACCTTCTACCTCTTTTTCTATTCTTCTCCTGTCTATCATTCCTTGGCAGGGGATACCGATAACCACAATTTGTTCTCTTTTAATTTGTCCTTCCACAATGAGAGCAACTATAGAACGAGAATCACAGCCCTTGGCAACCACGGCAACTCTCTTATTACCAATCTTGGTAAGATATGCAGCGAGATTATTCTCACAAAAAGAGTCCCAAATAAGCTTTTCTACATCGTCTTCCTTGTGAATAAACACAGGTGAAGCTCTAAGAAGTAAAGCTCCTTCCTCAAATCCAATTACAAAATCAACACTTCCTGCAAGAAGAAGATTTCTCGCTTTCTCTCTTATTTTTCTCTGAACCTCTTGCATTTAAATTCCCCTTGTTTTCACCAGCTTTTCTATCGGTCCCAACCGCCTCACTTTTTCAGTAACCTTTTTAATCACCTGAGCAAACCTTGCCCCTTCCGCTGCCGAAACCCAAGCAAACTGAACCCTGTCTTCCTCAACCCCGATATATTCCAATAAACTCTTGATGATGGCAAATTTTCTTCTGGCAACATAATTTCCCGAGATATAATGGCAATCACCAGGATGGCAACCGGCTACCAAGACTCCATCTATACCCTGTTGAAGAGCTTTCAAAATAAAAAGTGGATTTATTCTGCTGGAGCAAGGAACACGAATTACCCTCACATTTGGTGGGTATTGAATTCTGGAAACACCTGCAAGGTCTGCACCAGCATAAGAGCACCAATTGCATAAAAAAGCAAGGATTTTGGGTTCTTTCTCTCTCATACTAAAGCTCCTATCTGCTCACTGATTTCCTCATCAGAAAATCCTTTTAAATCGATGGCCCCTGACCTACAGGATGCAGCGCAGGCGCCGCAACCCTTACACAGGACTACATTTACCTCCGCTACCTCTTTTTCTTCTCCAAGCACCTTCTTTAACTTTATATCAATTGCCCCATAGGGACAGACTTCCTTGCAAAAACTGCACCCAACACACTTTACCTCATTTACTCTTGATACAACCCCCTCTGCCTCAAGTTGCTCTCTGGATAAAATCGTGCAAGCATGTGATACAGCAGCATTAGCCTGGGAGATACTCTCCTCAATAAATTTCGGAGAATGAGCCAGACCACAAAGAAAAATTCCATCTGTGGCAAAATCTACCGGGCGAAGCTTTACATGAGCCTCTAAGAAAAATTTGTCCTCATTTAAAGGGACTTTTAGCATTTGAGACAATTTCTTGTTATCTTCTCGGGGAACTGTACCCGTAGATAAAACTACAAGGTCAGCGTTAATCAATAGGTTTTCTTTTAAGATAAGGTCTTCTGCGAGAATCTCAAGCTTTCCTTTGTTCTTTCTTACCTCGGGTTCTTTCCCCTCTTCATACCGAATGAAGATAATACCTTCCTCTCGAGCCTTCTGATAATAATCTTCCTTGAAGCCATAGGTTCTTATATCTCGATAAAGAATATAAACATTAGCCTTTTTGTTCATCTCTTTAATCTTAAGAGCGTTCTTTATAGCTTCTGAACAGCAAACACGACTACAATAAGGATGTTTATCATCCCTTGAGCCAACACACTGAATCATCACAATGGAATTTTGAGAATTAACATCCAACTTTCCGCTAAAAATAAGCTTTTCCAGTTCTCTTTGAGTAACAATTCTTCTCTCTTGACCGTAAAGATATTCTGTAGGTGTATACTCTTCTGCTCCTGTAGCTACAATAATAATTCCATGCTCAAGCTCTTCTGAAGAAGAGCCTCTCTTGACTGTAGTCTTAAAATTACCCACGAATCCTTCAATCTTCTCAATGTGAGCTTTGGTGAAAAGATGAATTTTATCATTTGATTGGACCTTCTCTATAAGTTCTCCTAAAAACTTCTGTACATCTTCACCTTCCAGGATATAATAAATATCCCTTGCCTGTCCGCCAAGCTCACTCTCTTTTTCTATCAGATATACCTCATATCCTTCCTCGGCAAGCCTTAAAGCTGAGGTCATCCCCGACACTCCTCCCCCAATTACCAATCCTTTATGGAAGACTTTTAATGTTGTTCTCTCCAATGGCTCTATCAATCGGGCTTTTACCACTGCCATTTTTACTAAATCTTTAGCTTTTTCTGTAGCCTTCTCCGGTTCTCTCATATGAACCCAGGAATTCTGGTCACGAATATTAGCCATTTCAAAAAGATATCTATTTAAACCCGCTTCTCTTATAGTCTCCTGAAAAAGAGGTTCATGAGTTCTTGGGGTACAGGAGGCAACTACCACCCTGTTTAATTTGTGTTCTTTGATAGCCTCTTTTATTCTTTCTTGTGTATCCTGAGAACAGGTATAGAGATTGTCTTCAGCATAAACTACACCGGGTAAGCTCCTTGCATATTCAACAACGCCAGGGACATCAACCACTCCTCCAATATTTATCCCGCAGTGGCAGACAAATACACCTATTTTAGGAGCCTGTCCACTCACATCTATCTCAGGAGGATATTCCTTCTCTGTTACCAAAGAGCCTCTTGTCTCGGATAGAATGCACGATGCTTCTGCAGCAACACCACTTGCTTGAGCCACAGTTTCCGGAATATCCTTGGGGCCAGAAAACGCACCACCAACAAATATGCCCGGGCGAGAGGTCTGAAGAGGCTCAAAATTGTTTGTCTTGACAAAGTTATATTTGTTTAGTTTTATATTAAATTTTTCTGCTATCTCTTTAGCACTCTTCGGAGCTTCAAGACCAACAGATAAAACAACCAACTCAAACTCTTCATATATAAATTTTCCATCCTCTGCCTCGTATTTTATTATCAAATTATGAGTTTTGGAGTTTTCCTCTACCTCTGAAATCCTTGAGCGAACATATCTCACTCCATATTCTGATTTTGCTCTCTCTATATATTTGTCAAAATCTTTTCCATGAGCTCTCATATCAATGAAAAAGATAGTCGTTTCTGTATCAGGAGCATGCTCTTTCGTAATTAAAGCTTCCTTGGTAGAATACATACAGCAAACCGAGGAGCAGTATCCCTTCCCAATTTTAGAATCTCTTGAGCCAACACACTGAATCCAGGCAATTTTCTCCGGATGTTTATCATCCGAGATTCTCCTTACATGACCTTGATAGGGGCCCGAGGCAGATAAGATTCTCTCAAACTCAATGCTGGATATAACATTGGGAAGTCTCTTATAACCATACTCTTCCTTTAATTCTGGATTAAACTCATCAAACCCGGGGAAAAGAACTACAGAGCCAACATTTACTTCCACATCTTCTTCACCCATATCATGAAGAACAGCTTCTGCCTTACAAGCTTCTACGCACTGCATACATTCAGAACATCCTCCACAAGCAAGACATCTTTTTGCCTCTTTAATTACCTCCTCTTCATTAAAACCCAAAACAACCTCTTTAAAATTTTCTTTCCTTTCATCTAAAGGAAGAGTAGATATCTCTGCTCTCTTTTCAGGTTCTACCCCTTCTATATCTGCTTCAATCTCGCTTTTTTGGGTTCCTTCTTTTTCCCGACCTATTCGTATATCTTCACCATTAAGATAGCGGTCAATAGATATAGCTGCTTTCCTTCCTGCAGCCATCGCATCAATAACTGTATTCGGTCCGGTAACTGTATCGCCACCAGCAAAAATACCTTTTATATTTGTCTCTAAAGTTAAAGGGTCTGCTTCAAATCTTCTTCCCCGAACAAGATTAAACTTATGAGGGGGGCCTAAGAATGATAAATCTGAAGACTGGCCAATAGCAGGAATTACCATATCTGTATCAATAGTAAACTCTGAGCCCTTAATAGGAACAGGCCTTCTCCTTCCTGAGGCATCGGGCTTGCCTAATTTCATCCGAATACATTCCATCTGATTAACTTTACCTTCTTTACCTAAAATCCTGGTAGGCGTAGCTAAAAAAAGTATCTTAATTCCCTCTTTTTCTGCTTCTTCTATCTCTTCTTCATTAGCTGGCATCTCCACTCTCGACCTTCTATAAACAATAGTAATCTGTTTTGCTCCCAGGCGACAAACTGTTCTTGCGGCATCAATAGCTGCATTTCCACCTCCTACAACAACAACTTTCTCTCCTACCTCTATCTTCTCACCCAAATTTACTTTCCTTAAGAACTCTACTCCATGATAGACACTTTTTAAATCTTCTCCCGGAACTTGCAATTTCATAGATATATGAGCCCCAACAGCGATAAATATTGCCTCGTATCCATCATTCTTAAGATCCTCTATAGTTAGATTCTCACCTATAGGTGTATTCAATCTTATCTCAATACCAAAATTCTCTAAGATGCTAATCTCTTTTCTTAAAATATCCTTGGGAAGACGATAATCGGGAATGCCTACAGTGAGCATACCCCCGGCAACAGGAAGCGCCTCAAATACAACGGGTTTATAGCCGAGCTTTCTTAAATCATAGGCCGCAGTTAAACCAGAAGGACCAGAGCCAATTATAGCTATTTTCTTATCTTTTTCCTTCTCAATCTTTAACTCAAAATCTATCCCTTTTTCATAATCAGCAGCAAACCTCTTTAATAAAGCAACAGCGACGGGCTCATCAATCCTTTGCCTCCCACATTCATCCTCACAGGGATGGGTGCATACTCGACCGCATATTCCCGGGAGAGGATTTGTTTCACGAACAAGAGCCAAGGATTCCTTGAATTTCCCCTGAGAAATTAGGGCAACATAGCCTTGAGCATTCACATGCAAAGGACAGGCAGCTCTACAGGGAGGAGTTCCTCTCTTATCAATGCCAAATGCGCTGGGAGCTGCTTGCGTAAAGGGCCTATATATTGCCTTTCTATTTATTAGGTTTTCCTCGTATTCGTTAGGAATCTCTACCGGACAAGCTTCGGTACAATCTCCACAACCAGTGCATTTCGCTAAATCAACAAAGCGGGGGTGTTTCTTTACTTTTACCTTAAAATTACCTTCCTTCCCTTCAATACTTTGCACCTCAGATCCTGTAAGCATCTCAATATTTCTATGTCTTCCACAGTCAACGAGTTTTGGAGAAAGAATACACATCGCACAATCATTAGTGGGAAAAGTCTTATCCAGCTGAGCCATCACTCCACCAATACTTAAATCTTTTTCTACAAGATAGACCTTAAAACCGGACTCTGCTAAATCCAAAGAGGCTTGAATTCCACCAATGCCACCCCCTACTACCATAACAGCACCAATCTTTTTATCATCTCTATTCATTTTTTTCTTCTTTCCTGCTTATCTCCAGTTTCATCTCTCAAAATTAAAAGGGGAGAAGTGTAACCTTCCTTTATTGCAATATTTTTAATTGCGTTCATAATTTCCTTAATATTTACTTCTTGAGGACAACGTTGAGAACATCTGTAATGTGTAGAACAGAGCCATAAAAATGGATCTTGAAAAACCTGTTTTTTCATCCCCAGAAGCACCATTCTAATAAACCTTCTTGGGTTATACCTATCATCTCTTGCCCGCTCAGGGCAACTGGTTGTGCAACTCCCACAGGCAAAGCAGTAGGTAATACTCTCGCCTCCATGCTCTTGGGCAACTTCATACTTAAAGTTTGAATCAAGCTCACCAAATTCTATTACCTCTTCTTTATTTAGAGAACTATTCAGAGAATCTGAAAAATGATGTCCTTCTCTTATAGCAATATTGCGTATAGCATTAGTGATTTCACCAATATTTACACCCTGGGGGCATCTTTCAAAACAGGTAAAGTGAGCAGAACACAGCCAAACAAATTCACTTTTAAACACCTTATCTTTCATACCCAATAGAGCCATCCTAATAATTTTTCTGGGATTATATTTTTCATCTACTTCTCTAATCGGGCACCCATTGGTACAGGTACTACAGGCAAAACAGCGAGTAATATTCTCACCTCCGGGTTCCGCTTGAATCTCATATTTAAAATTTGAGTCTAACTCATTTACTTTGGTAACTTCTTCTCCATTCTCACTCATTTTGCTCCTCTCCCACACTTTGAAGTTCATCTTCTTTAAAAGTAGTAAGCGGCAATGGTTCTTCTAAATTTCTTCCGGGAACATAATTAAAAATTTCTTGAACATTATGGCTTACTGTTTTAAATATTTTAAGAAGCGGAATACCGCTTGGACAAGCCTGTTCGCAGACTCCGCATCCCACACAAGAGGTAGCCATATGATTCATTCTTCCTAAATGGAAAAGGATAGTATCCTTGGGCATCCTAATAGAGCCCTTTTTTTTAGCCCACCCAAGGTATTTTTCTGAGCTAAATTCAAAAGCGGGCGACTCAAAGAAACATTCTCTACAATAGCAAATGGGACAGACTCTCATACAATTATGACAGCTAATGCAGGTGGAAAAAACCGAAAGTAAATTCTTCCAACCACCCACCTCTTTCTTTGTCTGAGAGAAAAGTTCATCCCTCTCTTTTATTTTTTCACTAATGTACTTAGAAACAGACTCTTCTCTTTCCTTTGATTGGTCAAATTTTGGATAAGAGAACTTTTCTAAAATTTCTTCTCCTTTTTCAGTACAAGATTTAAGAAGAATACCTTTTTCAAAATCTACTCCTATCAAGCCAACAGTTAAATCGGTATTAGAGGGAGTAGGATATTCACACACTCGGCAGGCTTCTCTCAATTTAGCATCTTCCTTTCCCTCTTTAAATTTCTTTAAGAGTTCATTTGAAGGTGAATTATCTTGCTTGTAAAAGTTTTGATAATCACTGACTGAATAAGTTCCTAAGCAATCTACCCCGATTATAAGTAGATTATCTAAAGAAGCCTGTTTCAATTTGACCAGCTCTATCAACGCTCTTATTTCACAAGACCTAAGAATGACTCCTACAGGACTTTTATAGGAGGTGAGTCTGGTCATTTTGGAGATAATCTCTGCCGAATTAACCGGGAGGATTGGGGCAAAAACATTTGCCTCTTTTAGTCCATCAGAGGTGGTCACCAGACTTTGAACCACATTATCTTTTGAGGGAACCTCTCGAGGGACCAGAAGTGCACTGACCAGATTTTTTTCAAGAAGGCTGCTCAAAAAAGAGTTAATCGTCTCTTTTACTTTACCATCCTTTACCTCAATAATTACCTCTTTTGTCATTTTTCACCTCTATAAAGACCAGTATTTTCTTATGGGATTGGGACCTAATTTTTTCAAATGGGATGTCATCTCAGATATAGTATCGGCATACCTTTTGCCTTCGCTGGCACTGATCCATCTAATCCAGACTCTATTATCATCCAATCCCAGGGTCTTCAAAATACTTTTTAGAACAGTAATTCTTCTCCTCTCCTTATAATTTCCACTCACATAATGGCAATCCCCCGGATGACATCCACCAAGAAAGACTCCATCAGCTCCTTCCAACAAAGCCCGAATGATATAAGCAGAATCAACCGAGCCTGAACACATCACCCTGATAGGTCTAATATTTGGCGGATATTGCATTCTTGAAGTACCGGCAAGGTCTGCTCCTGCATAGGTACACCAATTACACAAAAAACCGACTATCTTCGGCTCAAAATCATTCATCAATTACCTCCTTCCTAAATTAGTAGTAATGTCAAAAGTTTTTTACTAATTTTCTCCTAAACCCTTTATTCTCAAGTATTTTAGTGAAATT
>DAOWIY010000114.1 GCA_030640665.1 Clostridia bacterium | reverse complement strand
CGTCTACATATATCTCCTATTTTATCTAATTCCTGTATTGTCCCTATTTCTTGATTTGCCTGTTGAATAGAAACTAAGATTGTTTTACTATTTATCATCTCTTCTAGCTGTTCAAGATTTACAAAACCTTCTCTATCAACATCTAAATAAACAATCTCAAAGCCTTTTTTTTCTAAAGCTCGACAGGGATTTATTACGGAATGGTGCTCTATCTTGGAGGTAATAATCCGATTGCCTTTATTCTTTAAAGCGTAAGCAATTCCTTTAATAGCTAGATTATTAGATTCGGTTCCTCCTGAAGTAAATACAATTTCCCCAGGTTGAGCGCTAAGTCTTTTAGCTATTACTGCCCTTGAATTCTCCAGAGCATCCTTAGCCTCTATGCCTTGGGTATGACCAAATTCTGATGAAGCAACACCATATTTTTCTAAAAAATAAGGCTTCATTACCTCAAAAACTTGGTAATCTACTCTGGTAGTAGCCGCATTGTCCAAATAAACTCTTTTCATTTAATCTCCAATTTTAAAACTTATGAACTATAACTAAAAACTTCATCGCATCTTACATATTATTGCTGATCGTTAGTTCTCTCCTTCTTTCCATAATCCGTGCAGGCTGCAATACTCACGGGCTGTGATTTTCTCAGCCTTAACCTCGAACGTCGCTTCCGGAGTATCTCCCGGCTTCAGAAACTGGCGGCATGCTTTTCCCTCGGCTATCAACTCTATCCACTCGATGTAGTGTTTCTCTTCCATAGGATGAGGGACACTCCCCACTTTCACCCTGACTTTATCTGCTCTTTTCTCTATCACTGGCAGATGTTTTTCTTGACCAACTTCTTCTTTCTTTTCTTCCATCAATTGCATAGGCTTTCCGCAACAGACCAATTCTCCTTTGCCGGTATGCAAAACCTCAACAATATTCCCGCATATGTTGCACTTATAGATTTGTTTTAACTTGGTCATTTTTGCCTCCCAAGATAGATTTAAACAAATTATCTTTCAATCTTCGCTCATTCTGATTTAATAGAGCTAAATACTCTCTCTTCCATTTTTTTCTTCTTCAACTGGAATTTATAAGTGTGGATATGGCAAGGATATGCTGCTGAAGGATCTGATGGGCTAAAATACAATCTGTCTTCTCTCTTTTATTGGTCCAATTATGGGGTATCGCTGGAAAAGAGAATCTACTCGCTGAAAAAAAATTTTTTACGTAGTATTTTGATCATCAAACTATCTTCATATTAATCGAAAATTTGAATTTGTCAATAGAAGCTGGCCTTTGGCACTGTTTTCTGATCTTTGGAGAAAGTATCCCAGGTCCGATAGGTTAGGGTTAGAATATTATAATATCTCTTGAGAGAACCTTTTGCCTTTTTGACACGACCCACTTTTTAGCTAAGATAAGAATAATCAATTAAAACAGGAGGTAAAGACTATGAAAAAGACAGTCGAAAATCTAAGCAAAGCATTTATTGGTGAAAGCCAGGCAAGAAACAGATACACATTTTATTCAAAAATAGCTCAAAAAGAGGGTTTCGAGCAGATAGCTGAGATATTTCTTATAACTGCAGATAACGAGAGGGAGCATGCCAAGTGGTTGTTTAGATTGATAAATCAACTTAAGGAGAAATCTGGGGAAAAATTAGATGAGATAGCCGTAGAAGCATCTGTTCCATTAACTCTGGGTGATACAAAGGAAAATTTAAAAGCAGCTATTGCTGGTGAGCATTACGAAACTACAGAGATGTATCCAGAATTTGCTGATGTTGCAGAGAAAGAAGGTCTAAAAGACATTGCTGGGAGATTAAGAGCGATTTCAAAGGCAGAGAAACATCATGAAGAAAGATATAATAAATTACTAAGGGAAGTCGAAGGTAAAACGGTGTTCAAGAAAGATAAGAAGGTGTATTGGGTTTGTAGAAAATGTGGATACATACATGAGGGCAAAGAACCGCCACAAAGATGCCCCTCATGCAATCATCCAAAAAACTACTTTGAACTGAAATGTGAAGAATATTAAGGAGTGTTAAAAAATGATTGGGAAATTACCGAATGATGTATTGAATGCCTTATTAGAAACAATTCCTCTCGAATTTTCAGTTGTTGATGAAAACGATAAGGTTTTAGGCTGGAATAAACACAAAACCAGGATATTTAAGAGACCTGTTGGGGTAGTTGGAAAAGATGTTCGTGATTGTCATCCGAAAAAAAGTCTCGGTAAGGTTGAACAGATTTTAAAAGAGATGAAAGAAGGCAAACGAGACAAAGCTAGTTTTTGGATTGATCTTCCTGTTGGTGAGAATAAAGAAAAACACAAGATTCTGATTCAATACTTTGCCTTAAGAGATTCAGATGGAAAATATCTTGGTTGCCTGGAAGTAACTCAGGATATTGCTGATATTCAGAAAATAAGAGGAGAAAAAAGACTTCTTGATTAAATGGGGTGAAAATAAATATATGGCAGAAAAGGGTTTGAGAGAGGCAGTGAAGTGAGGGAAGAAGAGAAAAAAGGAAAATGAACAAGCCCATTCTTGGAATCGCTCTCTTCTTCACTGTAGGAATAACTCTAGGAAGATACCTAACTTTTCCCTTCTTGCCTCTCTATCTAGCTCTACTTACCTTTTTTGGCTTATTCCTCATTTTCTACTTAAAAAAGAAAAAAGTATTACTGAGCTCTTCTTTATTTATTCTCTTCCTTTTAATTGGTGTTCTTCGCTTTCATTATGCTTATTTTCCTCATTCTCCTTCTCACATATTGAGGTATGCTCCCTCCCAAGAGAAAGTTAAGCTCACAGGTAAAGTCCTCAATCATCCCCAGCTCAAAGAAAGAACAATTCGTTTTATAATGGAAGCAAAGAAGATAAGCTTGGAAGAAGAGAGAAGGACAGAGGGAAGAGTATGGATAGTATGTTACTTTCCTTTAGAGAACTATAGTTATGGAGACACAGTAAAAGTAGAAGGTAAACTGAGTTTACCTGAAGGAGCGAGGAAAAAAGGAGAATTTAACTGGCAAAGATACCTTTCCTACCGGGGTATCTGGGTGGAACTATACACGGGAAAGGTAGATGTAATAAAAAGAGGAGGGGGTAGTTTCCTAATAAAATGGGCCTATAAAAGCCGTGATTGGATAGTAAGAGTAATCGAGCATACCCTGCCTTCTCCACATTCAGCCGTCTTAAAGGGAATCATGCTGGGAGATAGAGAATCCCTACCCTTGGAAGTGCGGGAATCCTTTTTAAGGACAGGCACAGGACATATTCTAGTAGTGAGTGGCCTTCACGTAGGTTTAATTCTTTTCCTTCTTCTCATCTTATTCAGAGTCTTAGCTTTTCCTTCCAAATTAGCCTTTTTAATTACCATACCTCTTTTAGGCGGCTATGCTCTTCTTACCGGTTTCCGCCTTCCTGTGAGCCGAGCCACCCTCATGGCCTCAGTAGGTTTGGTAGCTCTAATCATAAATAGAGAGACTCCTCTTTTAGCCATTCTTTCCTCGGCTTTTTTAATTATTCTTTTTCTTAATCCTCTCGCTCTCTTTATGGCCAGTTTTCAGCTTTCCTTTGCTGCCGTGGGAGGAATAATCTACCTTACTCCTCATCTGGAAGCCTTAGGAAATTCCATTGCATCACGTATGAGAGACAATACTTCTTCCGGCGATGCTTCACAAAAAATGAAATTAAAGAAACCACCTCCTTGGCTGGGAAAATCTCTAGCTATATCTTTAGCTGCTCAACTTTCTATACTCCCTCTCCTCGCTTTTTATTTCAATCGACTACCTCTAATTGGAGTCCTCACTAATTTGATTGTTGCTCCCTTGATAAGTATCATCTTAGCTCTGGGGTTTTTGTTGGTGGGTTTGAGCCTGGTAAGTCTGGGACTAGCCGAGTGGGTAGCAGCTAGTGAGTGGCTGACTATTAGTCTTCTTTTAAAGATAACTGGTTTCCTCAGTTTTTCTCAGCCGAATATCTTATCTAATTTAATCTGCCCTTATGTAAAGCCTTTCCCTTCCTGGCTGCTTTTAGTCTACTACTCAGCTTTGGTTACTTTCCCTCATTTTTGTAAATTAGCTTCCTCACACTTTTCTCTATCCGGCGGGGAAATCCGAAGGGAAAAATTGCTAAAAAGATAATTTTGGCGAAAGTCAGGATAAAGTTGGAGAAAAAAAGAGAGAAATTATGGCAAGGAATAAGTATAAATGTCATTCTTCTGGGAATAGTTAGCCTTCTTACAGATATAAGCAGTGAGATGATTCATCCCTTGCTTCCTATGTTCATCATTGCCCTGGGAGGAGGGGGACTGGTGATAGGTCTGATAGGAGGCTTAGGAGATAGTTTGGCCAGCATATTAAAGGTCTTTGCTGGCTTTTGGTCAGATAAATGGGGAAAAAGAAAACCCTTTATATCCTCTGGCTATCTACTCTCCTCTCTATCCAAAATTCTTTTAGCTTTCTCTACAATCTGGCAGAATGTACTTATCCTAAGATTAGTGGAAAGAGCAGGTAAGGGACTGCGTACTGCTCCTCGGGATGCCATTATTGCTGACTCTTCCCTCAAGGCAAGGGGAAAAGCATTTGGTTTTCACCGCACTATGGATACTCTGGGAGCTATTGGAGGTTCTGCACTTGCCTTTTTTCTTTTTTATCTTTTAAGTCTGAGCTTTAGGCCCATATTCTTCCTGGCAGGATTTATCGGAATATCTGCTCTCATCCCTCTTTTTTGGGTAAAGGAAAAGAAAAAAGAAGCTAGGGTTTTATCTTTAAGGATTGGCCTTTCTAAGACATCAAAGTCCTTTAAATGGTTTATAGGTATTGCTACTTTTTTTGCTTTAGGTAATTTTAGCTATATGTTTTTTCTCCTAAAAGTAAAGGGGATGGTAGTTGACCCTAAATGGTCTATAGCCTTGCCTCTGCTTTTCTATGTCTGGTTCAATGTTATCTATACTCTCTTTTCTCTTCACCTGGGTATACTCTCAGACAGAATAGGAAGAAAACCTATTCTTACTCTAGGCTATCTTCTCTACGGAATTACCTGTTTAGGATTCATCTGGGCAAGCTCCTGGATAGTTTTTATTTTACTTTTTG
>DAOWIY010000087.1 GCA_030640665.1 Clostridia bacterium | reverse complement strand
TTTCTTTTTCCTGTCCCTTACCACTTACAGCTCACGGCTTATAGCTTTTTCGCCAGTGAGGGAAATTTTGCCAGATCCGTATGAGGTATAAATTTAGCAGAGATGAATTCATCCATATAGCCGGGGTTGGTAATTAAATCATAATAAGTAATTTTTTTAGTAATTTCATAACTTCTTTCCAGAGCTTCTCTAGAAAGAAGAGCCATCTTTGCTCCCATTATAGAGGTATTTCCTACAAACTGAACCTTATCCGGAGAAATGTCGGGGATAAGTCCTAAAACCAGAGCTTTTTCCTTATTAAGGTAATTCCCAAAACCTCCAGCTAGATATAGCTGCTCTATTTCTTCTAACTCTAGATCCATAGATTTAACTAATATATCAGCTCCGGCAAAAATCGCTGCCTTGGCTCTTATTAAATTTTCAATATCCGCCCGGGTCAAGACTATAGCCTCGCCAATCTGGGTTTCAGAGGCGGGAACAAGGATAAATTCTAATTCTCCGTTTTTTTCTCTTATTCGGCTGCTCGCCTCAGGACTTAACTTTGCTGACCGGTTAATAAAACCAGCTTTGAATAACTCCGCCATGACATCAATTAAACCCGACCCGCATATTCCCTTAGGTTTGACTCCTCCAATAGTGGAATACTTAACTTTTCCATCTGCTAGGGTCTCTACTTTCTCTATAGCTCCAGCGGCGGCTCTCATTCCGTGTTTCACTCCACTCCCTTCGAAGGCTGGCCCGGCAGAAGCAGCGCAGCAAACCATCCACTCTTTACTTCCCAGTACGATCTCTCCATTAGTTCCAATATCTATGAGCATAGTAAGAGATTTTACCTCGTTAATACCTGTAGCCAGAATACCAGCCGTTATATCTCCTCCCACCCAGCCACTTATACTGGGAAGAGTGTAGAGAAGGCCGCGGGGGTTAATTTTTATCCCCACCTCAGCCGCCCTGATAGGGGGAGGAGAGGTACAGGCAGGAATATAAGGCTCGCGTCTAATCTGAGAGGGATCCAGACCCAAAAGAAGATGAACCATAGTGGTGTTTCCTGCGCAGACCAGGGTCATAACATCGTTTAATTTAATTTTATTTCTAGAGATAAGAGTGGAAATGAGATTATTTATATCATTTACAATAGCTTCTCTTAATTTGTCAGGACCTTTTAGTTCGGCGTATATTATTCTTCTGGTCACTTCCTCTCCATAAACTCGTTGAGAGTTGTAAGTAGCTTCAGCGTCTATTGTCTCTGAATTATTTAAATTCACCAAATGGGCTACTACAGTGCAGGTGCCTACATCTACAGCCAGACCATAACTTTCTTCTGTAGTATCTCCTTTCTCTATCTGGATGACCTCCGTTGTTTCTCCCCTTATTCCTATGGTGGCTGTTACTTTTCCTTTGCTTTCTCGTAATATTTTAGGCAGGATTCGTAATACTTTCAAGCCAGATTGCATAATGGGAATCTTACGTTTCCGTCGGATTTCTCTGTAAAAACGCAGATGGTCAGCAAGGTTATCTTGAAGAGTGGTTTTAGGCAGCTCAAGGTATAGCTTTTGCACCAGGGGATCGTATTTGAAAAAGGTCTTTTCTTCAGCTTGAGGATAAAGAGCCCTAAAACGCTGGGCGTCTTTATCAACAAGGATTTTTTCTTTTTCAGCCCGGGATTCGGCAGGAACCTCAACCTCCAGGTCTCCTTCCGCAGTAGTCTGGCAGGCTAAAACATATCCTTTCCGGATTTCCTCTCTACTTAAAAGGGTGGTGGGATTGGCTTTAATATTTCCTTTTTTTATAATGAGACGGCACTTACCGCATATTCCATCTCCTCCGCAGATACTACTAATATAGACCCCTGCCTGAGTCCCCGCCTCTAATAAGGTTGTATCTTTATCTACTTTTACTCTTTTACCTGAGGGCTGAAAGGTTACCCTCACCTTTTTCTTTTCCATTTAGTTTACCTTCCATTCATTTTTAAGAAAAACAGGAATTCTTGCTGCTTCCTCAGGGCCTACTAATACTTTCCAGCCAAAATCTTCTTCCAGTTCAGCCCGGAAGACAGCCACCAGCCCGGGAATTATTATAGAGTTATGGCCTACTTTCTCTTTAACTTTTTGTTCTTCTAAGGTCTTACCAATTTTCTCTGCGGACCATTTGTCTCCCGCATAGGCATTAAGTACTCCTAAGCCCTCCGTTTCTACTACAGAAATATAAGTTGGTATCTTACTATTAGTTACCTCTCCTTCTACAGTAAAGTAAGTGAGGGAAAAATTAGTAGTTACGATGACTGGAGAGTTTGAGCTTACTCCTCCGATTTCATAGAGCTTAGCTTCAACGGCATTGGGAACCTGAGGGTCGGTATAAATATTCTGTCTTACAGTTAATAAAGGAAGAATTTGCCACTTTTTCTTTCCTTCTATTACCAGGATACCCCCATATTTACAGATATAGGTAGTTGCCTGGCCAACTTCCTGGAAAGAGTCTTTTTCCGTAGTGAAAGTAATGGTTGGATAACCAAGGGGGCGAAACTTCTTCTCCAGGGCTAATCGCCTGCTTCTGGTTAAATCCTGGAGGGTATCCATCGCTCTATCAGAATCTATGCTAAGGACAATATCCTCTATACCGAGCTTCTTAATTTCTCCTGTCCGCTCAGCTAATTCCTCTAAATCTTTTCCCTCAACACAAAGAGGACACCTGTATTTCTTAGCTAAAGAAGCCATCCCCTCATAATTTTCTTTGTTAGCGGCATAAATAAGGGGATTTCCCTCACTAGAGACGCCGAGGGCAGCTTCCATTATTTCTGGCTTAGGACTAATAAGGATGAGAGGAAAATTTGATTTCTCTTTTACTTTTCCTACCAGTCGGGCATATTCTTCCGCGCCAGTTGTAGTGTGCTCAATGGCTATTAGATTTATGCTGATTTCCTCGCCTACTCGGGTGAACTTCAAACCATTGATTTTCTCTACCTCTTTATCTATTTCTCCCTCTCTTAGATTATCTTTGAGTTTAATAGCTATTCCTGTAGGGCGGTGAAACTTTTCCTGATGCCGAAAAAGCACTGTTTCCTGTCCTATTTCCAGGGGGTTTTTATCTTTGCCAATCTTAATCAGCCTCATGGGAGGAGCCGAAGCCTCAGCTAAAGTAGCTTTAGCTTCTTCACTTACATGGGGGCACTGATCGAGCGAAGTTCTCTTGGCCGCCAACTGCATGGCAAAAGCCATACAGGTGGGAAAATTACAGTCACCACAGTTAGTTTTTGGCAGATTTTTATAAATTTCCAGACCCGTCAAAGCCATTTTTTCCTCCTTTATTAGTTTAGATAAAAGTTCATTTGTCCAACGTCACTATGACTAAGCTTGCCTATTTTTAAATCAAATAATACAAGACATCTGAGTATTCGGTGATAGAAAATAAGATCAATATAATAATGCTCATTGTCAATGGTGATTCTTTTTTGTCTTGCAACAAAGGCAAAACCTTTACCCAATTCCAGTATAAATTCCTGAAGATGGTCAATTAATTTCTGTTCCAACTGTGATTCGGTATAATAGCTTTGTTCTGGCAGATCTAAAAATTCAAGCACATAAGGGTCTTTAATCACATCTTCAGGTTTTCCAATAATTTGTCCTCTTTTGGTACCCTTCTGTTCTTCCTCAACAATCAGTTTCCCAATCTTCCAATATGTATGGACAATAACAGTATTTACCTGTTTTACTGTTTTCCTTCTTACCTGCTCTAACAGATCCGAAACTCTTGTAAGAAAACTTCCGTTCAGAATACCAGGATATATCAGTTATCTCAGTTGCCTGGACTGTTCCCGTAAGAATTAACCAGGTTAGAAGAATCAAACTTGTAAATAATACTTTTTTCATTTTATTACTTCTTTAGAATTCCTTGGGAAAAATTCCGAACTTGATCACTTACCTTTCATAACAATACCATTCTATTTTAAAGTCTTAAGTTTCGTATAGCGCCCTGAGCATGGGAGGTAAATTTGATGAGTGAGACACCACTTCAACATGTGAGCAGGGAAGAAAAAAGTGAATTTTGACCCTCAATCTAAACAAGTTCAACCTTCAATCGTTTATCTAGCACACGCGCAAGTTCAATTAATGTTCTTAAAGAATAACTTTTATTATAAATATTTTCTAATCGAGATATCGTTTGTTGAGTAGTGTGCAGTCGTTTAGCTAATTCCTGTTGAGTTAATTTCTTCTTTTGTCTAATTCTAGCTATCTGGATAGCCAAAGAAGCATAAATTTCTTCTTCATCAAATACTTTGCGGAACTCCGGATCTTTCAAATCTTCTTTTAACCTGTCTTTAAATCGTCTTACACCTTTCATAATTCAATCTCACCCCCTTCATATTAAACATACACTATTTTTGGTGTTTTGTCAATCCTCCGCTTAAATATAAATAACGATATCCTTAACATCAACTCCTAGGTCAATGGCCAAGATATTAACCTGTTTAGCGATAGGGCTTCAAATCCTCTAAGAATTTAGGACCGGCTTTGTATCCAAGTTCGATAGCCTTATCACACTGTTCAATAGCAAGTTTATACATCTTTTTGTAATAATAGGCTAAAGCTAAATAGTAGTGTGTCTTAGCAAATTCTGGATCAATTTCTATGGCTTTTTTATATTCAGCAATTGCTTCATTATACATTCCTTTGCGAAAATAAGCTAAACCAAGGCTATCATGTGCTTCAGCAAGGTTAGGATTAATCTCTATAGCCTTCTTATACTCAGCGATAGCTTCATCAAACATCCCTTTACGGCGGTAGACTGCACCAAGGTTATAATGTGCTTCAGCATAGTTAGGATTAATCTCTATAGCCTTCTTATACTCAGCGATAGCTTCATCAAACATCCCCCCCTTATAGGCGTAGACTAAACCAAGGACACAATGTGCTTCAGCATAGTTAGGATTAATCTTTATAGCCTTCTTATACTCAGCGATAGCCTCATCAAACATCCCTTTATAGGCGTAGACTGCACCAAGGTTACCATGTGCTTCAGCAAGGTTAGGATTAATCTCTATAGCCTTCTTACACTCAGCGATAGCTTCATCGCACATCTCCTTACAGCCGTAGGCTGCACCAAGGACACAATGTGCTTCAGCATAGTTAGGATTAATCTTTATAGCCTTCTTATACTCAGCGATAGCCTCATCGTACATGTCTTTATCGTAGTAGGCCACTCCTTTGAATAGATGAAGAGCGGTTCCGGTTTTTATTCTTTGTTTAAGGGTATCTTCACTTAGTTTTAAGCACATTCTTGCAGGCGTATAGAATGGGTCGGTTTCTAAAGCCTTTTTGAATTCTTGTTGAGCTTCCTCGAATTTCCCGGCTACACCGTAGTCTATGCCTTTCGTATAGTATTCTTCAGCACTCTGAGCATAACATGTACCAACTATTAGAAATAAGACTGCCAGAGTTAATATACCTATTCTTAAAACTTTCATGGTTGAGCTCCTTTCTTTCTTTGCGCAATACGCATCACGCACGATGCATCACGAAATTACATCATTGGCGGCATAGATGAAGCAGGATGTCCTTTGGCCTGCAGGAACTTGACCAGCTCGTCAGAGGCGGTAGCATCTTCTTCAGTGGCGATTTTGTCCATTAACTCAGGCTCTCCAATTTCGGCAAGGCGTTTCTCTAACTTCTCTTTTATTTCCTCCTTGAGCCCTTTAGGCATCCAGACTACTCTTTTAATTCCGCCATCGGCAGAGATGAATTTTTCACTGGTGATATACATCTTCCCCATTCCTATGAAGCCCGGGGTTTGGATTCCTCCCCCTACCTGACCGGCCATGGTGCTGAAGGTCATTCCTACAGGAGTCATCCCTGTAAATTCACGATTGACAATCATCACTCCATTTGTCTCTGGCAGAATAACTGTAATACACTCAAAACAACCACACGAAGTCATGGGATCCTCAATCATAGAGTAGGCATTGAATCTCTCCAGATTCCCGTGGGATTTTAATTTAAGATAATCATTCACTCCTTCCCATTGACCCTTTACTTCATCCAGGCACTTACCCTTCTTTACCGGCTCATTTGGCCCCCGAGGATTTAACTGATGTGATGCTTTACAATCTAACCAGGTATAAGCACCGCAGAGACCCAATCTCTGAGGCGTAACAATACAGACATGATCCGGGGCATAAGACTGGCACAAAATGCAGGAGTAGAACGTGTCTACGTCTTCATCGGTCATTCCTCCTATTCTCTCATCACGCTGGTGATAAATTTTTCTTGCTTCTTCCAAGGGCTCTTTCATTTTTTCCTCATCGGTAATGATTTTTACCTGCACTTTATCCACAATAGCAGAATACTCATCATGTATCTGGGCTATGAGAATTTCTCCCAAATGTTTGAGTCGGAATCCTTTTTGAAAAGCCTCTTTACTAATCCGTATCCAGGCGATAGCCCGCTGTCCCATGTGGAAAATCCCATTAGCACAGGAGATAAATTCATGGATGCGGCGCTCTAATACTGTCTCGAAATCTTCCTGGAATTTTCTTCCCGCTACTTTCACCAGTACACCTAAAGGAAGAGCTCCTCCTTCCTCAACCTCATCAACTTCTGGCCCTATTATCTCAATTTTACCGTCTTCTACTTCTTCCATAGGCTTTCCACGTAATAACTCGAATGCTGTAGTCCGTTTTCCACCAAATTCTATCTGCATCTGTTCCTTCCTTACCCTTTCTCCTTCAAAGCCAGCACCGTAAGGAACAGGGATAGGAATCTCGGTAACTTTTATCTTTATATCTCTAACCTCTACAGCTTTACTTACAATTTTATCCAGGGGAATGTTAGAAACCACATGTTCGTAAGTGCAAATTCCACTGGGTAGTATCTGGGGAATACCCACATCTGAAAGAACAGGAAAGCCGAAATTAATGGCCCCGGCCGCTGTAGCATATTTTTCGTCAGTAATAAGCTGACCGGTGCCATTCACTTCTGGATCGGTGCCTAGAGCCAGGCCAAAAGCGTGAACGCGTTCTTTATTATAAAGAAGAATTTCTCGTGCTTTTTCTAAATTTCCCGGTTTTATCCCTCCGAAGGTCATAGCCGCCCTGGCAGAGAAGTTTAAAGCATGGATTGCGGCACTGGTATCTTTTCCATAAGGGACAAGGAAGTTATCCCAGTTCATTTCGATGCCTTCTTCAGCCAACTGCTCGGCCATACTCCGACCGTTAGAGCTGGAAGCCATAAAGACAAGAATACTCTTTTCTTGCAGGGCGCGAGCTAAGCGAACTGCTTCTTCATTAGTAGGTAGAGCCCCTAGACAGGCAGCAAAACCAGGCATCCTTCCGTCTACCAGTTTAATGCCTTGAGTTCGCAGAATAGCATCGTCGGTAAAACCCAACCAGATTCCCTTAGGTTCATCGCCGGTTAGATATTTTAAAGCCTCGATAATTTCCTGGGCAATAAGGGTAGCTATGCCTGCATCTAAGGCATTTCCTAAGTAAGGCAGCCAGAGCTTTTCCGCTACTAGAGGAGGCAAAAGACTCCTGGCCTGCCCTAAAGCTTTTTGGGTATCCTTTAAGGTTTTAACCTCTATTCCTAAAAGAGCATAAATGAGAGGAAGATAATAAGCAGTGTTGGGAAAGGCTACCTTCTCCTCCGGCCCTTTCTCTTCCATTAGTTTATTTAACTTTTCTTCAGCTTCTTTTACGTATTTGTGTGCTCCTCGAATAGCTGCCGAGGCAATTATCCTTGACATATTCTCTCCTCCTTTTAATTCGTTGTTCGTCGCTCGTTGTTCGTATCTCGTCGATTAAGCTCTTTAATCATTTACTTTCTTTTTCACGAGCAACTAGCAACTAGCAACGATTTTATTTCCTATTTCCTTTCTTCTACAATTAGGGCAGGTTTCAAAAAATTCTTCTAGAATTTGGGTGTTCTTTTTCTTTAAGAAATCTATCTCTACCTCAGGGGCAAAAAATTCACCGCAGATTCTACATTTTTTTCTCTTTAACTCTGTATGCCAAATAGGAATTTTTCGCAAGTCTTCTATATCTTCAATTTTGATAGCTCCAGTGGGACAAAGAGCAGCACAAGCGCCGCAGCCAAGACAAATATCGGAATTTATTTTGTAAGGAGTGGTGACTTCCCTTTTTGTTCCCCTGCTGACAAATCCAATGGCACTAACTCCTACTATTTCTTCACATACCCGTACACATAGACCGCAAAGAATGCATTCTTGGTCATCCAGCTTAAATCTAGGTTTCTCTATGCCCACTTCTCTAGCTAGGTCCTTAATTTTTTTTACATTGGGGCATCTGGCTAAGAGCATTTCCAGGATTAGTTTTCTTGCCTTCTTTACCTTCTTAGAACTGGTCTTTACCTCTAATCCTTCTTGAGCAGGATAAGTACAGGCAGTGCTCAGTCCGGACCTCCCTTTTCTGATAATTTCCACCGTACAGATTCTACAAGCACCGTAAGGAGTAAGCGCTTCATGATAGCAAAGAGTAGGAATTTCAATGCCAATCTTCTTAGCTGCTTCCAGAACCGTCGTCCCTTCTCTTACTTCAACTTCTTTATCATCTATAGTTAATTTTATCATTTTCTTGATTCTCGATACTCGTTTCCCCTCACCCTATCCCTCTCCCCCTCTTTTCGTTTAGTCCGTTGGTTTCGTTATTTTCGTTGGTAACTCCTCAAATTCTTTTATCTTCACCTAACGGAATTAACGATATTAACGACATTAACCAACCTAACGATATTAACGACATTTGGAACACGCAATACGAGATACGAGATACGAACAACGAGATACGAGTTTATTCCACCCTAATAGCGTCAAATTTGCAGGCTTCCAGGCAAACGCCGCATTTGATACATTTATCTTGATTGATATGATGAGGCTCTTTCCTTTCCCCCGTAATTGCCTCTTGAGGACAGAGCTTCTTACAGGCAAGGCAGCCGCGGCAAGCTTCCTCATCAATAGAATAGGTAATTAACTGGCGGCAAACACCTGCCGGACACTTTTTATCCCTGATATGAGCCTCATATTCATCTCTAAAATAGCGTATAGTACTCAAAACTGGATTAGGAGCAGTTCCTCCCAGAGCGCAAAGAGAGGTATCAGCCACCACTACCGCTAGCTCTTCAAGCAATTCAATATTACCTTCCTTGCCTTTTCCCTCGGTGATGCTGGTCAGAATTTCAAGCATTCTTTTGATTCCCTCACGGCAGGAGGTACACTTACCACAGGATTCATCTTCAAGAAAAGAAAGAAAATATTTAGCCACGTCAACCATGCAGGTATCTTCATCCATAACAATCATTCCGCCTGAGCCCATCATTGAACCCACACGAGTCAGCTCCTCAAAATCTACTCGTAGATCAATCAGCTCCTCAGGAATGCATCCTCCTGATGGTCCTCCCGTCTGCACCGCTTTGAATTTCTTTCCGTTGGGAATTCCTCCTCCAATGTCGTAGATGATTTCCCTTAAAGTAATACCCATAGGGACTTCCACCAAGCCTGTATTTTTTATTTTGCCTACCAGAGAAAATATCTTTGTTCCCTTGCTTTCTTTAGTGCCAATCTTTGAATACCAATCGGCTCCTCTGGCTATGATTAGAGGGACATTTGCCCAGGTCTCAACATTATTTAGATTGGTTGGTTTTTCTCGTAGTCCACTTTCCACAGTATGAATGTGTTTTGCTCTCGGTTCACCAACTTTACCCTCTAGAGAAGCCATAAGAGCAGTTGATTCTCCACAAACAAAGGCTCCTCCTCCTCGATTTATTTCTATGGTAAAATTAAAGCCTGAATTAAAGATATTCTTACCCAGAAATCCATATTCTTCGGCTTGTTTAATAGCTATACCTGCGTGCTTTACCGCCAGAGGATACTCATTGCGTACATAGATATAACCTTGGCTAGCTCCAATAGCCCAGGCTCCGATAATCATTCCTTCCAGTACACTGTGAGGATTTCCTTCCAGAAGACTTCTATCCATATAGGCACCAGGATCGCCCTCATCGGCATTGCAAATAACATACTTAGGATTTCCGTAAGCACTTCGACAGTAATGCCACTTTCTTCCTGTAAGAAAACCACCACCTCCGCGTCCCCTTAACCCTGATTTTGTTATTTCTTCAATTACATCTTGAGGGGAAATACCGAAGAGAACTTTAGCTAAACTGGAATATCCACCAATAGCCATATAGTCAGTAATATCGGTAGGATCAATTTTGCCATTATTGCCAAAGACAAGACGCCTCTGTTTCTTATAAAATGGTATCTCATTCTCATATTTGATCTTTTTATTTGTTGCAGGGTCAGTGTAAAGTAAGCGCTCAATGATCCTATTTTGTATGATGGTCTCAGAAACAATTTCTGGAACATCCTCTGGGGTTACCTGTTGATAGAAGATTCCTTCTGGATGAAAGACAACCAGAGGCCCTCTTTCACAAAAACCATGACAGCCTGTGATTCTAATATCTACCTTGGTCTTGAGCCTTTGCTTTTCTATTTCCTCCCTAAAAGCAGTAATAACTTTCTCACAGGCATAGGCACGACATCCTGTCCCACCACATATGGTTATGCAGGGTCTGTTTGCATCTCGCTTTTCCAGGATTGATTTTCGAATATCTTTTAGCTGATTAGCCGTTTTGATTTTTTTCATTGTTTTTGTAAGTTTTTAAAATCTTATCTACTTTAGCCGAGGTCATTTTACCAAAATATTCTCCATCCACTACCATTAAAGGTCCCAGGGCACATGCTCCCAGGCAGTTAACTGTTTCCAGGGTAAACATCGAATCCTTGGTTGTCTGGCCAGGTTTAATATCTAAGCTTCTTTCTACCTTTTCTAGAATTCTTACTGCTCCTCGTACATGACAGGCCGTACCCAGACATATATTAATAAGATACTTACCTCTTGGCTCCAAACTGAAGGATTTGTAAAAGGTAGCAATGCCATAGATTTGAATTAAGGAAACACCCAGGCTTTTACCTAGATGAAGTAGAGCCTCTTTGGGTAGATAATTATATTCTGCCTGGATGTCCTGTAAGATGCCAATTAAAGCACTTTTTTTTCTTTTGTATTTATCAACTATTTTCTCGACTTTGTCCATTACCTCTGGATCCATTTATTCTCCTTTAGTTTCCCTGGCTAATTTCTCTCCTTTTTCAAAATCCACCAGAAATTCTTTTCTTTTTTTCTTTATTACTTCTTCAATCTTTACAAAACTTAAGGCTCCCGTGGGACAGGCCTCTACACAGGCGGGCTCTTTTCCTGCCTCAATCCTCTCAAAGCAAAGGTCACACTTAATAGCTGCTTTTCCTTCCCGATTCATACCAATTACACCGAAAGGGCAGACTAAAATGCACC
>DAOWIY010000105.1 GCA_030640665.1 Clostridia bacterium | reverse complement strand
TTAAGCCATTTTTATTTAAAGAAGACGATATTGAGTTAATTCTAAAAGCACCTCTTTATGCAGAGCGATTTTTAAGAGATTATGAATGATAAGAATCAGAATTCTTTACGGAATATATAAGCCTTCTTGGGGGTAATGGCTTTTGCCAGGGCTGCTGCGGCTATGAGTTTCACTATATCTCCTGAGATAAATGGTATGGCCCCCATCATTAATAGCTTATAAATGTTCCTTACCCCGGTAACTGCACTTAATTGGAGCAGCCCTGGTAAATAAATGAGAATAAAATTGGCAAAGAGCATAAGAGCAAATATGGAGAAAAAACTTCTGGCTCTAATATATCTATCAACGAAATGGCCCAGGAACAAAGCCGCCAGAATAAAGCCGATTAAATATCCTCCGGTGGGTCCTAAAAGGTGAGATATCCCACCACTCCAGCCAGCAAACCATGGTAGACCGGCCGCACCAGCTCCTATATAAAAAACCTGACTAAGACCTCCGTACCATCTGCCAAGTAGTATCCCACTTAAGAGCACAGCAAATGTCTGGCCAGTAATGGGTATCGGAGTCCATGGAAGTGGGACTCTGACCTGTGCTGCTAGCCCTGTAAAACAGGCCATACTCAGTGCAAAAATAATTTTATAAACAAGGCTTGCCTCAGAGCGCCATTTGACTACCCTGTATCTTATGTCCCTATATCTATCAACTACCGCCACTGCCATGTACTTATCTCCTTCTAATTCGTTGTTCGTCGCTCGTTGTTCGTATCTCGTGCCCCCTCACCCGAAAAAGCTATAAGTTTTTTAAAATACGTCTGCCGAAGGACATCTTACGGCTTTTTTGCCTGAGCGATTATCTTTTGGGCAACTTCATCAGGAGCTCTCTCATAATGAGAAAACTTCTTTGCAAAGGTTCCCTCTCCCTGGGTTATAGAGCGAAGAGATGTAGAATACTTATGAAGTTCAGCCAGGGGAACCTGCGCCTTTATCCTTTGTCTTCCTCCAAAAGGTTCTACCTCCAAAATTCGGCCTCTGCGTGAATTCAGGTCGCCATTAGTCTCTCCCATGAATTCATCAGGAACCTCAATTTCGACTTCAGTAATTGGTTCTAGGAGGATAGAGTTAGCCTCCTGAAGTGCTTTTTTAAACCCCATGGAAGCAGCGATTTGAAAAGCTATATCAGAAGAATCCACAGAATGATAACTGCCATCAAAAAGAGTAACCTCTATATCTACTACAGGGCAAGAGGCTAAAATCCCTTTCTTTAAAGCCTTTCTAACTCCTTTTTCCACAGCAGGAATGTAGCGAGAAGGAACCGTTCCCCCTTTAATTTTATCAACGAATCTGAATCCCTCTCCTCGCGCTAAAGGTTGAACACGAAGCCAAACATCTCCATATTGCCCGTGACCTCCTGTTTGCCTTTTGTATCTCCCCTGCGCCTCCGCAGCTGTAGTAAGAGTCTCCCGGTAAGGAACTTTTGGCTTGCTTGTCTCTACCTCCACATTGAATTCATTTTTTAAACGTTCTATGACAATCTCTAGATGTACCTCGCCTCTTCCGGAGAGAATAGTTTGGCCGGATTCCTTATCTACCTCTACTTTAAGAAGAGGATCCACTTTGACTAATCTAGCCAAGGCAGTACTCATCTTTTGTTCGTCCTTCTGCCCTTTAGGCTTAAGAGCTGTAGAGGTGGCAGGCTGAGGAAGCTCCAAAGGAGGGAAAATCATTGGATTTTCCTTCGTGGAAAAAGTATCGCCTGTATCGGTATCCTTAAGTTTGACCACCATCCCTATATCACCAGCAGCTATCTGGGAAACCTCTTCCCGGGAGTTACCCTGTATCAGGTAAATCTGCCCAATTTTCTCCTCTCTTTTCTTTGTAGAATTATAGACGCTATTCCCCGAAGAAAGGATACCTGAATAAACCCGGAACAAGCTCAACTCCCCCAGATGAGGCTCAGACAGAGTTTGAAAGACAAAAGCAGATAGCCCCTTCTTTTCTACTTCTTCGGAAAGAGGGGAAGGTAAAATATTCACCATAGTATCCAAAAGAAGGTCTATCCCTATATCTTTAACGGCAGAACCGCATAGAAGGGGAACAAAAGCACCTTTAACCATACCATTCTTTAATCCCTCTTTGATTTCGGACTGACTCAACTCTTCTTCTCCCAGATATTTCTCGATGAGAGTATCATCTGTTTCTGCCGCAGCCTCCACCAGCTTCTTCCTTAACTCCTCTACTTTTCCTTGTAATCCTTGAGGGATTTGAACATCTTTAACCTTGCCATCTTCGTATATTTTTGCTTTTAGTTCAATGAGATTAACTAGCCCACAAAAATCCCCATTTTGAGTTAAGGGAAGTTGTAAAGGCAAACAAGAAATAGTAAATTCATCCTCGATTTTTTTAACCAGCTCAGTAAAATCCAATTTTTCTTCATCTAATTTATTGACAAATACTAAAGAGGGAACCTTCTCCTTAGCTGCATATTGCCAGGCTCTTCTTGTTTCACTGCCTGCTATCATTGAGGGAGAAATAACTAGTAGGACTGTCTCCACAACTTTAAGGATAGGAATTATTTTTTCCACAAAGTCAGCAAAACCGGGGCTATCCAGAAGATTAATTTTATAATCTTGCCACATTAAGTGAAGCAAGGAAGGATATATACTAAATTCTCGCTTCTTTTCTATGTCGTTATAGTCAGAGACTGTATTTCTCTGCCTTGTACTCCCCATTTTATTTATTATTTTTGCCTGATAGAGCATGGCCTCAGCTAAAGATGTCTTCCCCGTACCTTGCCCTCCTATTAGAGCTATATTCCGCAATTTTTCAATAGGAATAGCCATTGTTTTGTAACCTCCCCTAATTAGTCGTTAGTATATAGTCGTTAGTATTTAGTAAAAAGACTTTCAAACAAACAACGAGATACTATATATTGTTTACTATTCATGTATTTCTTTTTTCCTACTAAATACTAGCGACTGGTTTTAGTTCTCGCTGTATATTCAATCTCTTTTTTCTCCTGAGGAGGAATTTCAACTTGGTAAATGGTAAAATCTTTCCCCTGCACATATGGAGAAGGTTCGCTCTCTAGACTTACTAACTCTTCATAGAAATGCTCTACTACCTTAACCGCTGTAGGCACCTGCCTCTTATTATAAAGAATTATTCTATAACTATATTCATTAAGAATTATCTTATGGCCATCCTCGTCCTCATAAGATTCCGAGGAACTCATGGATATCTGTATTCTTTCCCCTTTCATGTTCTTTGCAGATCCTAAATAGATTTTTCCTACTTCCTGGGGAGAAATTTCAGGAAGATGAACCCCTCCCAGGAAAATCATTCTTTCCTCAGAACCAGTCTGATAAATATATGCCCGTCCCTCAGGCAGAGGCATACCTAACCCCTTTTCCTCTTCATTTGTAAACCATAGCTCTTCTCTCACCTCTTCTCCATACTTTTCTCCATCGAAAAGATATACTTTTGTGATAGGAACATTTTCCTTAGAAAAAAGTAAGATTCTTTTTTTCTCCTTATCTTTAAAAGTGAAATGGGGAATAGGATAGGAAATATTTGGAAGAAAAGAAGAGGAAGCTGGTGATGATAAGTCCGAAAAATGCTCAGGAAAAATCGATTCCTCAACCGACAAAGGCAATTGCGTTGTTAGAATAAGAGAAGTTTGAGAAAAGTTTATACCAGTTTCGTTCTCTACTGTTGCCCAGCTCTCTATCTTCATAAGAGTATTTTCCTTGTTTATCTCTAAGAGATAGTTTAACTCCCAACTCAGACCACTAGTCAGATAAACTACTCTCAGTAGAGTCTCTCCTTCCTCCTCAGAGTTCACTTCCCAGGAAAGAAACGAATCAGAGCTATATTTTTGTTCCCGAAATTCACATTTTTCTGCTTTGGCATAGATAGAATCCAAAATTATCTCCTTACTTACAGGACCAAAAGTTACTTCATTGATTCCCTTCTTGAGGGCTATCATCTTTACTCCTTCAACTAAACCCAGATTGTTAGAAAAAATAGTAAGTCTGGTTATCTGTCCTTGAGCAAAAGCAAAGGAAGATCCATATAAAATTAATAAACCGATTACGATATACGATTTTACCATTCTATAACCAAGGAAGCCCAACTGAGCCCTCCTCCAAAGCAGGTAAGAAGTATCTTGTCCCCCCTTTTTATTCTTTTTTCTCTTACCGCTTCATCCAAAGCTACAGCAACCGAAGCAGCGGACATATTCCCATATCTATCCAGATTTATGCAAACCTTATCCATACTTAAACCCATCCGCTTAGCTACGGCCTTTATAATACGAATATTAGCCTGGTGGGGAATGAAAAAATCGATGTCCTTATAAGTGAGACCCCCTTTTTGCAAAGAGATATCTGCTGCCTGAACCATTGCTTTCACAGCCTCTTTAAACAGCCCATTTCCGTTCATCTTCATATAATGCTGTCTGCTTCTTACTGTTTCTAAACTAGCAGGCAGCCTGGAGCCTCCAGCAGGAACTCCTACCAAATCTGCTCCCTCCCCATCAGCTCCTAAACAGCTGGAAATTATCTGGTTACCATCCTCGAATGGTTTCAGAACTACTGCTCCTGCTCCATCAGCAAAAAGTACACAGGTATTTCTGTCTTGCCAGTCAACAATCTTTGAGAGAACTTCTGCTGCTACTATTAAAATAGTATCATACATTCCGGTAGCGATAAACTGGCTGGCTATGCTAATGCCGTAAAGAAAACCAGAGCAAGCAACTTCCAGATCGAAAGCAGCTATTTTCCTCACCCCCAGTTTTTCCTGAAGGACACAGGCAGTAGCAGGAAAAATCATATCCGGAGTAATAGTAGCTACTATAATCATATCTAATTCTTCAGGTTTAATATTTGCAGCTTCCATTGCCTTTATAGAAGCCTTATAAGCCAAATCTGAGGCTGCTTCATCTTTATCAACGATTCGCCGTTCCTTAATTCCTGTGCGAGTAGTAATCCACTCATCTGATGTATCCACCATTTTCTCTAAGTCGGCATTAGTCAAGACTCTTTTGGGAATATAAGACCCTGTCCCCACTATACTGCTTTTCCTCATTTTCATCCCTCACCTCTTTATTTCTAGCTAGGGCTCTTTTAATATGCTCATTTATTTGACCTTTAGCAAATTCAAAACTTGCCAAAATAGCGTTTTTGATAGCTTTACTGGAAGAGGCGCCATGAGCTACTATACAAACCCCATTTACGCCCAAAAGAGGTGCTCCTCCATATTCAGCATAATCAAGATCTCTCTTTGCCTGTCCTAGCCATTTTTTAGATAAAAGCCCTCCTAAAAAGGGCAAGCTTTTCTTTATCTCTTCATTCATTATCTCAAGAGCAGTCTCAGCAAAACCTTCAGCAAACTTTAAAATCACGTTTCCTGTAAATCCATCGCATACAACCACCTCTACATTTCCGCTGGTGATATCCCTGCCTTCTACATTACCAACAAAGTTCAAGGAAGATTCCTTGAGAAGTTGAAAAGTTTGGAGAGCCAAAGTATTGCCCTTATTTTCCTCTTCTCCAATGTTCAATAAACCCACGCGAGGGGCTCTTTCTCTGAGTACTTTGTAGGCATATATACTTCCCATAATGGCAAATTGGAAAAGATGGTGAGCTCGACAATTTACATTTGCCCCCACATCCAATAAAACTGCCTGTCCCCCACTTAAGGTTGGAAGAACAACTGCTAGACAAGGGCGCTTTACCCCTTCTAATTTTCCCAGTTTAAATAGACTGGCTGTCATCACTGCTCCTGTGTTGCCAGCACTGACTAAAGCCTCCACCTTTCCCTCTTTGAGCAGGTTTAAGGCTAGAGTTATGGAAGAGTTCTTTTTCTTCTTTGCTGAGACTGTAGCAGAATCGGTCACTTTAACCATCTCGGGAGCATGAACTATAGAAAAAGAAGCTTCCTTAAAACTAGATTTGATAATCTCATCTTCGAGCTTTTCTTTATCCCCCACCAGGACCACTTCAATTTCTGGATTGACCTTCTTTGCCTTTATAGCCCCCTCTATGACTATACCTAAACCTTTTTCTGCTCCCATAGCATCTACAGCCACCCGCATAATTAGCCTTTCTCCTTTGTCTTCTTCTCTTTCCCTTTGACTACCACTACTTGCTTGCCCTTGTAATATCCACATTCAGGACAAGCAAAATGAGACAAGGTAGGAGCCTTGCATTGAGGGCAAGAAGCAAGGAGGAGAGAAGAAAGTTTTCTACTTTGCCTACTTTTTTTCCGCGATTTAGAACGTTTCTTTTTAGGAACACCCATGATTTATCCCCTTCCTTAAGGCCAACCTTGCATCAACCACTACTCCTCCTTTTTCCCAAACTATCAGAGGATTAGCTTCTATCTCCACAATTTCTGGGAAGTCTGATACAAGTTGAGAAACCTTTAATAATACTTCCTCCACTAAAGCTATATCGGAGGATTTCTCATCTCTTACTCCCCTTAGCAAGCGAGAAATAACCTTAGTTTCCCTAATCATCTCTTTAGCCTTCCCGGGAGTAAGGGGCACTAATCTTGTGGAGACGTCTCTATAAATCTCCACATATTTTCCTCCCAACCCAAATTTGATAAGGTGTCCAAAGACTTTATCCAAGGAAGCTCCTACAAGAGCCTCTTTTCCTTTCCTCACCATAGGCTGAAGGGAAATTCCCCTTATGCCATTGTTTCCAACTAATCTTTTTGCTCTTTCCGTAAGCTTATGAAAAGCGTCTTCCACCTTTTCTGTCTTTAAATCCAATAAAACTGCTCCTGCTTCAGATTTGTGTAATATAGCCGGAGACTCTATTTTCATAACTACAGATGAAGCCAGTGACTCTGCTACTTTGAGAGCTTCTTTTGCCTCTTTGACTAACCAGCTTTTAACTACAGGAATACCATAAGCTTCCATTACACCTAGAGCAAGATTTCCCCCTATCTCTAGACATCCCTCTTTTTTAGATTTACTTAAGATACTCTTAACTTTAGCTTTATTTACGGGAAAGGTCTTTATTTCCTCCACTGACCTTTTAAACCACTGTCCATATCTGAACATAGCTTCAAAGACCATAACTGCTGCCTCTGGATCCTCATAATTGGGAATACTACTTGCTCGTAAATACTCTATAGCCTTTTTTACCCTTCTCTTTCCCATAAAACAGACAAGAATTGTCTTTTCAGTCTCTGAAGAGACTTTTCTTATCGCTTTAGCCGTCTCTTCTTCTTCAGACCCACTTTGAGGAGTTAATAGAATTATTATTCCATCTACATTTGAGTCACTAGCTACTGCCTCCAGCGCCACTTTATATCGATCAGACTTAGCGTCTCCTAAAATATCCACTGGATTATCTAGGGAAGAGGCTGCTGGTAATTTTCCCTGCAGTCTTTCTCTTGTACTTTCTTCTAGGCTAGCTGACTCCAGAGAAAACTTTTCACAAGCATCGCTAGCCATGATTCCGACTCCACCACCATTGGTTAAAAAAAGAACTCTCTTGCCTTGAGGGATCTTTTGAGAGGAAAAACCTCGAACCAGGTCAATTGCTTGTCTAAAAGAATCAGCCCTGATTATACCCGCCTCTTGAAAAGCTACATCGTAAGCTTCGTCCTCTCCAGCTAGCGACCCTGTATGAGAAGAAACAGCTTTTTTTCCACTTTCCGAGCGACCAGCTTTTATCATTATAATGGGTTTTTGAGAAGCAACATCCTTAGCTACCTTTATAAAATCTCTCCCTCTTTCTATCTCTTCCAAGTATCCCAGGATAACTTCTGTGGCTGGATCCTCTTTGAGTAAAGTCAAGAAATCTATCTCATCCAAATCTACTTTATTACCCAAGCTAATAAATTTTGAAAGTCCTATCCCTTTTCCTTCAGCCTCATCGAGAATAGCACAGCCAAGAGCTCCTGATTGTGAGAGTAAGGCAATATTTCCAGCAGGAGGAAAAGAAGGAGCAAAGGAAGCATTAAGTCGGTGGTGCGTGTCAATTATACCTAGAACATTTGGACCAAGAATGCGAATTCCAGAATCCCTTGAAAGCTTTAGTATCTCCTCTTCCAGGAGAAGCCCCGTTGACCCTACTTCTTTAAAGCCAGCGCTAATTATGACTACCGAATCGGTCCCCTTAGCTGCACAATCTCGGATTACCGACAAGACATGACGGCTAGGAACAACCACTACCGCCAGGTCAACTGGCTCTGGCACATCCATCAAGCAAGAATAGGCCTTCATCCCTAGTATACGGGTTGAAGGACCGGCCTTAATATTTATGGGGAAGATTCGCCCAGGAAATCCAGCTTTGAGAAGGTTTTCCAAAACTTGATTTCCCAATTTCCTCTTTTCCCTGGATGCCCCTATTACTGCTACTGAATAAGGTTTAAAAAAATTTTCTAACATCTTCCCTTTGAACTTTATTCTGATTTCTTTAATCCATGCTTTTTTATCTTGCTATACAAAGTAGTACGGGATATCTGGAGCGTCTCGGCTGCTTTTTTTAAATTCCAATTGGTATCTTCCAAGATATTACTCAAAAGATACATTTCTACCCCACGTAAGGATTTTGAAGGCAAAGAAAGACTTACTGAAAGACCCGGGGGGGAAAGAGCTAGATCTTTTATTTTTATTAAAGGTTCTTTCGCCAGAACAACCGCCCTTTCCATAGCATTTTCCAGTTCCCTGACATTGCCTGGCCATTCATGGGAAAGGAGAGCATGGAGAGCTTCTTTGGATATTCCCTCAACTCTCTTGTTAGCTCCTTTGAACTTTCTCAAGAAATAATCTGCTAATAAAGGTATATCTTCTTTTCTTTCCCTTAAGAGGGGAAGATTAAGAGAAACAACATTAAGGCGATAAAACAGATCCTCCCTGAATCTTTTTTCCTTTATAGCCCGAGAGAGGTCCTGGTTTGTGGCAGCTATAATTCTTACATCAAC
>DAOWIY010000110.1 GCA_030640665.1 Clostridia bacterium | reverse complement strand
GTAGGAAGACATTTCCGATTAGGGGATCGGGTAAAACTGATTGTAGGAAGAAATGAGGAGGAAAATAGAAAAATCCTTCAACTAGCACTAGCGGGTGATACCTGTCTGCAAGCATCTGACTATGCAGGGCCAGTGGGGCTCTTAAGAGAAAAAGAGGATGAGATGCTCCTCATCGCTGCCTCCATAATTATTCGTTACAGCGATGCGCCTCTAAGTGGAGGGAAAGTAGAGCATTTCAAACTACCCCAGAGAAAAAAAGAATATCTTGAAGCAATCCCCATCGAAGATGAGAAATTGGAGACCTTGAGAATTCAATAGCGGATAGAAAAACTTGTAAATTCTCCCTTGTATTCTTCCCATTTGACCTCGACCTTTTTCACTATGGCTGCCGGCGGGCCTTTGTGGCACCAGCCAATCATCTCTTCAACGGCTATTTTCTCTCCTTCAAAAATAGCCTCTACGCTGCCGTCCCATCTATTTCTAACCCATCCGCTCAAGCCAAGTTCCTGGGCCTCACTGGAGGTCTCAGCTCGAAAAAGTACTCCCTGTACCCTTCCCTTAATTAAAACATGAGCTCTGGTCTTCTTCATTTAAGTTGGTTTTCTAGCGAGATATCTCCTAAATTCATAGGGGGGAAGATGCCTTGGCTCCTGGACAAGAAAAACTGAATATAAGATTCCCCCCATGAGAATAAATATGGTAAGAACAAAGACAAAAGGGAAAGAGAATTTATCGGCAAGGAATCCTCCCAAGAGAGGAGATAAGCTTACAAAAGGTGCCCTAATTGTATTAGCTAAAGCAATATAAGTTGGTCTTATTTCAGGCGTGGAGAATTCTAGAACAATTCCCAGAAAAGAAATAAGATATGCACTGAAAGCCATGCCAAAAATGAAAAAAACCACATAAAATAGATAAACAGAAGAAGAAAGAATAGCCAACAAGATAGCGAGGATAGTAGCTATGGTTCCCAATTCCATAACCAGTTTATACCCCTTTTTATTTCCCAGATAACCCCATAAGATAGAACTAATACTCTGTCCTAGAAGTAACAGAAGAGTAAAAACTCCTATCTGGCTATCGGGAAGAGTTAATTTATTCATGGCATAGACGGCAAAAAAAGCTGTAGCCATTCCTGCGAAGCTAAATAAGATATTTGAGATTAGAAAAGAGAAGAAATTCTTGTCTCCTCTTAGTAGGGAAGGAAGACTTAGAAGATATTCCTTGAAACTGGATTCCTCACCTCTTACAGGAGAAACAGGCTCTTTGACGGAAAGAAGAAATCCATAGGATATAGAAATAACACCAAAAGCAAAAAGAAAGCAAAGAGCAAAGTTTCTGGGAAAAGGAAAGCTCTTAAGTAAATAGATGGATAAAAAAGCAGCTAACATTCCTGCTCCCCCACCCAGAAAATTGCGCCAACCGAAGAGATGCCCTCTTTTTTTTAAAGGTGTCACCTTGGCTACCATATCTTGCCAGGCAGAACCTCCAATTCCTCCTGAAAAAGAAAACATTCCATAGAGAATGAAAAAACTAATGAGGAAAAGAAAAGAAGAGGAAGGAGGAAAAAGCATCACAGCCAGAAATAAAAAAAGCCAGGGAATCTTTTCTGCAAAACCGGCAAAGATAACCATACTCTTCTTTCTTTTTAATTTTTGGACAAAATTAGCTACCAGAATCTGAGGAAGGAGCCAACCTAAAGTATTAAGGCAAGGGACGAAACCAATGAGAAAATTGGAGGAAGTAAAATGTCTAATAAAAGCAGGTAAGACAGTATTAACCGAAACAAAGCCCATCCCCATCCAAAAAAGAGTCCACTCCATAAGATTAGCAGTAAAATTCCAGCGGTAATGTTTTTCTACCTCCTCATCAAACCTGGCCAGAGCTATTTGTTCTGATGATTTACTCATTACTCTTGTATCTTTTCCTTCTTATATTATTTTTCACGCATTATGTTAAAGTTTCTACTTTTGTCAAATATTCAAGGGTAAATAGGCCAGGAGATCGCTACCAAGATGAGCCTTTAAGGGGATAGAAAAATTTATCTATAGTGACATATATAGATAAAATAGCCGGCATCTCAGACCTGGAGAAATATCTTTTTCCTAATCGGGACTCACATTAATCCTTTATCTTTCAGACTGACATATGTTTTATTACCAATGATAATATGGTCCAGAACGTCTATAGCCATGGTCTTTCCTACCTCTACCATCTGCCGGGTTACCTTTAAGTCATCTTTACTAGGGCTGGGATCGCCAGAAGGATGGTTATGAGCCATAATTAAACCTACGGCTAGATACTCAATGGCTGGCTGGAATACCTCTCGTGGATGGACTAAATTTGCCGTGAGGGTACCAATAGAGATAATCTCATCGTGGATAATTTTATTTCTCGTATTAAGATATAATCCACGAAATTGCTCTTTCTTAAGTCTTTTCATATCCTCAAGGTAGAGGTAAGCATCCTCTGGACTCCTGATAGTAGGCAGCCTGCCCGGTTCCTCTTTAAAAAATCTTCTACCCAGTTCAAAACAGGCCACTATCTGGCAAGCCTTAACTGGAGGAATGCCTAAAGTCTCCATCAGCCGCCCCACATCCTTCTCCTGGGTGATGGCTTTAGACCCGTATTCTTTGATGATACGATGTGACAGCTCCAATACAGTCTCTTCCCTATAACCTGTATTTAAAATAATAGCTATAAGCTCGGCATTCTTGAGAACATCAGGGCCATATTTGATTAACTTTTCTCTTGGTTTTTGCCCTTCCGGAATCTCCTTGAATTTGATATGGTACTCGTCTGAGTTTTTCATGGTTTTCTTCCTCCCTGCTCGCTCAGCCAGACGGATTTTGGCCCCAAAAGATCTTCTATCTGGCAGATCAAAGAATCAGAGAAACCTACCTTCATCGTTTTTGACTTAATAACCACCTTCTCACCCTCATTAATATTAAGATGCAGGTAAAGACCGTGTTTTCCTTTATGAGCGAAAAGAACTTTCTTCAACTTGAGCAGGTTTTCCTCTCCGAGTCTTTCTTCTCTTACGCTCACATGGAGATTATGAGGTGTATCTTTAATTTTGGAGAAAGGAAGTATTTCTTTGGCAATCACCTTAGGAGGATCGCTAGCCGTATCTAATCTACCTTTAACTAAAATAAGTTCATTTCCTTCCAGGTGGGAGTGGCTTCCCTCATAAAGGCTAGCGAAAACCAGTACCTCTATTTGTGAGTCTAAATCCTCTAGAGCAAAGAAAGCCATCCTTTTTCCTCTTCTATCATTTTTAGAAGTAAGACTAGTTACCATCCCCATAATTTTCACTTCTTCCTTATCCCTCATCCTGGATAAATCTCGGATAGAATGAGCCCTATAATGAGTCATCCTTTTTCGATACTTCTCCAAAGGATGTCCACTAATATAAACGCCCAAAAGTTCCTTCTCCCAGGCTAAGCTTTGTTCTTTGGGAACCTCCTCTATCTCGGGAAATTTTTTAATAGTTAGATCGGCTGTCCTTTTCTCCAGCGTCTCCAGGAAAGAAAGCTGCCCTCTTTCTCTATCTTGCTGAACTTGGGCTGCCTCTTCTGCTGCTCGATCTATTACTGCTAGATTCTGAGCTCGGTGACCTTCTAGAGAGTCAAAGGCTCCACACTTGATTGAGCTCTCCATCATTCGCTTGTTCACTTTCTTCAAATTTATGCGCCTATAAAAGTCAAAAATAGAGGTAAACTTACCTTCTTTTTTTCTAACTCTAAGTATGGATGAAATGGCTGCCTTTCCCACATTTTTTATAGCAGTGAGCCCAAAAGATATTTTATCTTCTACTACAGTGAAAGCAGCCGATGAAGAATTTATATCTGGAGGGAGTACCTCTATACCCATTCTCTTGCACTCATCAATATAGAGAATAAGTTTATCTGTATTCTCACTTTCTGAAGTTAGGAGGGCAGCCATAAACTCTAAGGGATAGTTAGCCTTAAGATAGGCTGTCTGATAACAGATAAGGGCATAACCAGCAGAATGGGACTTATTAAAACCATACCCAGCAAAATGAGCCATTAATTCAAAAACTCGTGTAGCTAAAGATGTATCAAACCCTTGCTTTTTTGTTCCTTCAATAAACTTACTTCTTTGTTCTTCCATCAAGCGAGGAACCTTTTTACCCATAGCTCTTCTTAATATGTCCGCTTCCCCCAGGCTAAAGCCAGCTAAGACATTGGCGATTTTTATCACCTGTTCCTGATAAAGAATCACTCCGTAGGTCTCTTCTAAGAGAGGCTTGAGCTTAGGATGTAAATATTTAACTTCGCTTCGTCCGCGCTTTCTATCGATGAAATCATCCATCATCCGACTATGGAGGGGTCCCGGCCGGTATAAGGCAAGAATAGCTATGAGATCCTCAAATTTTTCTGGAGAAAGTTTCTTAATTAAATCCTGCATCCCTTTGCTTTCTACCTGGAAAACTCCCAATGTCTCTCCTCCAGAGAGAAGTCGGTATGTGGATTTATCCTTTAAAGAGATTTTATCTAAATCAACTTCCTTTTTCTTATTTTCTTTGATTAGACGCAGAGTATCCTCGATTACATTCAATGTTTTAAGACCGAGAAAATCCATCTTCAAAAGGCCGATAGCCTCTATGGCGTGCATCTCATATTGAGTAGTAATCTCATTCTTATTAGTCCGATACAAGGGGGTATAATGAGTAAGTTTATCTGGGGCAATGACTACCCCGGCAGCATGAGTTGAGGCATGACGAGTGAGACCCTCTACACCCTGAGCAATCTCAAAAAGAGTTTTTATCTCACCATCCTCGGCTAAAAGCTCCTTCAACTCCCTGCTTTCCTCTATAGCTATCTTTAATTCTCTATTAAAGGGAATAAGTTTGGCGATACGATCCACCTTACTGTAAGGAATACCCAAAACCCTGCCTACATCTCTCACCGCAGCTCTGGCAGCCATAGTTCCAAAGGTAATAATTTGAGTTACGTTATCCTCTCCATATTTTTTCCTTACATATTCAATTACCTCACCTCTTCTCTCATCCTGAATATCGATATCGATATCGGGCATAGCTGTCCTCTCTGGATTGAGGAATCGCTCAAAGAGAAGTCCGTAAGCAAGAGGATCGATATTAGTTATTCCTAGAAGATAAGCTACAAGACTCCCTGTCACCGAACCTCTGCCTGGGCCAACAAGAATCTTCTTTTTTTTGGCATAATGGATGAAGTCCCAGACGATAAGAAAATATCCTGCATACCCCATCTTAGAAATTATAGCTAATTCTGTCTCCAGTCTCTCCTTTAGAGAGGGAGAAAGAACTGGATAGCACTGAGGCAGCCTTCTTTCACAAAGTTCTCTTATATATCCATCAAGATCGCGCCCCCCAGGAACTCTGTAGAGAGGAAGGTGAGGCTTACCCAGCTCTAGCTTGAGATTACATTTATCACTGATGAGCCGGGTATTAGAAATTGCTTCAGGAAGATGAGAAAAAACTTCTCCCATCTCCTGGGAAGAACGAAAGTATAGCTCAGAAGAGGTAAATTTCAGGCGATCAGTATCCTTTAGAGCTTTTCCCGTCTGAATACATAAAAGAACATCCTGGACTTTAGCATCCTCTCTCTCTAAATAGTGAATATCATTGGTAGCCACTAAAGGTATAGAGAGCTCCTGGGAAAGATTCACCAGAGATGAGTTAATTTTTTTCTGAAATTCTAGACCTAGATCCTGAATTTCTAGATAAAAATCCTCTCCGTATAAATCTCGATAAAACTGACAAACCTCTTTTGCCTTATCAAATCTACTCTGTCCGAGCAAAAAGGGAATTTCGCCCTTTGTGCAGCCGGAAAGAGCAATCAATCCCTCTTTTTTTTGGGAAAGAAGCTCCTTATCCAGGCGAGGATGGTAATAGAAACCCTCCTGATAGCCAGCTGTTACCAGCTCCATAAGGTTCTGATAGCCCTTTATATTTTTAGCCAGAAGAGTCAGATGGTAGGAAGTAACCTCACCCTTTACTTTTTTTTTCTTAAAACGGGAGGAAGGAGCTACATATACCTCACAACCAATGATAGGCTTTATCCGTCTTTTCTTTGCCTTTTGGTAAAAATCTATAGCTCCAAATAAGTTCCCATGATCGGTCAGGGCAAGGGCGGGCATATCAAATTTGTAGGTCTGATTAACTAACTGGGAAATAGAGCAAGCTCCATCAAGAAGGCTGTAATCGCTGTGGGTATGAAGGTGAACAAATTCAGTCATCTATGTTCCTTTGAAGTGCTTTACAACTGCCAAAAATCATCAATACTATCTTATAAGATAACCCTTCTTTGTCAATTTTGCCTTGACAAAAAACTGGCTCTCGATAGAATAAACTTAACAACTCCATAAAGAAGGTGGAATATGAAGAAAAAATGGACTATAGGAATAGGACTAATTCTATTGAGCCTTGTCTTCCTTTCTCAGGCTCAAGGGACAAAGAGAGAGGCGTATGATCAACTTCGTTTTGCTAAGGGGCTGTATGAAGAGGGAAAATTTGGTATGGCCGCCGAACAATTTCAAAAGCTCATTGACAATTTTCCAGAATATGAGAAATGTAGCGAGGCACAATACTGGAAAGGAATGAGTTTTTGGCAGCAAAATAAGTATGAAGAAGCTATCTCTGCTTTCGAAATCCTTGTTGAAAAATATCCTAGAAGTGACGAGATTGAGATTAGGATTGATGATAACCTCTATCGCATAGAGATAGGTGAATGTGATTATTTTCTGGGAGAATGTCATTGCTCTCTAGGCAATTACGAGAAAGCCAAATCCTATTATGAAGGATTAATTAAGGACTATCCTCAGAGCCAGCTTCTCTCCTTTTCTCTTTATTCATTGGGACATGCCTCATTTGAGCTAAAGAAATACCCCGAGGCCCTCCAGGTTTTCAAGAGGTTGAGGGTTGAATTTCCCAAATTTAGTAAAATTTCTGAGGTTCAATATAACATAGCCAAAATTCTTTATTTAGAGAAAAAATATAGCCAGGCCATAGAAGAATACTCCCGTTTTATTTCCCATTATACCCCTTCAAAATATCTATCCTGGGCACTTCTAGAGCGAGGGGACTCTTACCTTAAAGAAGGTAAATATAGAGAGGCCTTTGATGATTTTGGGCTAGCGGGAGAAGACTTTTGGCAAGGAGAAGCTCTTTACCGATTAGGTCAGCATAAAGAAGCAAGAGAAACTTATAAAAAAGCACTGGCCGATACTAAGGAAAAAACATACTGGGAAAATTCCTATTTTGGCATTGCTTATACCTATTTTGAGGAAAAAAACTACCTGGAGGCGGCTAAGGCTTTCCAGAACTTCATCGATTCCTTTCCCGAGTCGCCTCATCTTGCCGAATCCTGGACTCGCCTGGGAGATAGTCTCTATTATCAAAAGAAGTTCAGCCAGGCAAAAGATAATTATCTAAAAGTAATGGATGAGTATTCTCAAAGTGAGTTTGTTAAAGACTGCCTATATAGAATCGCTTATACATATCTGGCTGAAGAAAAACTCAGCCAAGCAGCAGATTACTACAGCCAATTAATCAATGAATTTCCCTCCTATAAATATAGCTCGGATGCTCTTTTTCAACTAGGAGAGTGCCATCTTAATCTTTCCCAATATGAGGAGGCACTGGGGGCCTTTCAAAAAGTCGTCACTAACTATCCTGAAAATCCCCTGGCCAGCTATTCTCAATATGAGAAGGGCTGGTGCTACTTTGAACAAAACCAATTCGGGGAAGCTAAGAGCGAATTTGAAAAAGTTATCCAGAATTATCCTCAGAGTAAATGGGTAGATGATTCTCTTTTGGAGATGGGAAATTCTCTTTTTCAACTTAAAGATTTTGAGAAAGCTATTCTCAGTTACTCAAAAATAGAGAAAGATTTTCCTACCTCTCACCTTGTCCCCACCTCTATATATCAAATAGCTGCTTCTTACTCTAAGCTAGGAAAATATCCGGAAGCAAAAGAGAAATACGAAAGACTCCTCAAGCTTTATCCAGAAAATCCTTTGGCCAGTGACGCTCAATGTGCCATAGGTTGGACTTACTTTTATCAAAATAAATTTGAAGAGGCTAAAACAGCTTTTCAAAAGGTGATTTCAGATTATCCTCAGGCAGAAGAGCTCACGCCACTCTCCTACTTTTGGATAGGGCAGTGCGATTATAATGAGCAAAAATATGAAGAGGCCTTGAGAACCTTCCAAACTCTTATGGAGAAGTATCCAGAGAACAATCTTACTCCAGAGGCTCTACTTAAAACAGGTGAATGCTACCATAAAATGGAAAAAGAAGCCGAATCTCTAGCTGCCTTTCGCAGGGTGGTAAAAGACTATCCCAATTTTGAAAGCGCAGATTATGCCCAATACAAGATAGCTAGCTACTTCTGGGAAAGAGAAGGTCACGAGAAAGCCTTATCTGAGTATGAAAAGCTAATCAACGATTTCCCCAAAAGCTCCTATCTTCCTGATGCTTATTATCGGCAAGGGTGGTCTTTTTATAAATTAGGTAAGTTTCGTGAAGCAGAATTAGCTTATTCTCAATTTATTAAGCTCCTTCCGCTTTTCCCGAAAGAAGAGGCTCGAAGAGGGGAGGTCTATTATAGGCTGGGAGAGTCTTTCTTTGGACAAGAGAAATTCGGAGAGGCAATTGACTCCTACAAAAGAGCTCTCCAGATAGCTAAGGAAAAAAGTATTCTCCATAATTCTCTCTATGAAACCGCCCTTTGCTGGGAGAACCTCAAAGATTGGGAGAGGCAAGGAGAAGCCCTTGAGGAATTTATTACTCAATTCCCTGCCAGTGATTTAATCCCCCAGGCTCATCTAAAACTGGCTAATTCGTGGCTCAAGAGAAATAAATTTGCCCAAGCGCGGGACCATTACACCTGGGTTGTTAAGAACAGTGAAGAGGCCGCCCTTAAAGTAGAGGCTCAATTTAGAATAGGAGATTGTTGGTTTAATGAAGAAAATTTTGAGAGAGCAATAGAAGAATATTTGAGGGTTCCTATACTCTACTCTCAATATAAGGAATGGGGAGTTAAAGCTCGATTGCAGACAGGATTATCCTATCAAGCTCTTGGTCAGATAAAGAAAGCCAAAGAGGAATATCAAAAAATCATTAAAGAAAAAACCCTTGAAGAAAAGTGGAGAAACGAAGCAAAGAAAAGGCTTGAGGAACTAAAATGAAACTACCCGCTATACGCTATTTTTTACTGGTAGGTTTACTTCTCTTATTTTTATCAAGTTCACTCAGCGCAGAAGAGTCTGTAAAAGAGAAACCCCTTTCTACCGAACTTCCTATTATAGTGGTCAAAGGAAAAGATAGGTCTTACCTGGAAATAACAAGAGCCAGAACTTTCCCCCTTATGGAGCATCGAGAAAGAAAAAGCTCGGTTCAGTCTCCTTTTGAAGCTGAACTTGCTGAGAAAACCTACTATCATTCCCTCTTTTTCCCTGGTTTAGAAAAAGAGATAGAGAAACTTCCTCCCTTAGTAAAACCTTTCATTGAAGAAAGAAAAGAAATTTATCCCATTGCTCTTCTTGAACCTCGCCTGGAAAAACCTCTGATTAGCTACTATACTCTATGGAAATATACAAGGACTAAAAAGGTTTCTCTCATGCAACATCGAGGAGAGAAGAGATTAACTCAACCACTTATCCAGCTTCCCTTAGGTGAGAAAATCTATTACCCTACCCCAAGAGAAAAATCTCCCCTCCCCTATTTTCATATTTCTGCCTCTGTTGGCGGTCATGGTAGTCTCGCTTACCAATTGGATTATGGAAAAGAAAAAGGGAAAGTAATGTATCTTCTCACCCTGGGAAGAATTTCAAGTTCTGAAGGAGCAAAGTACAAAGAAAAACCCCTTGCCAAAAACGAAGATTGGCTAAATATGGAATCTATTTGGACTTTTTCGAAAAAGAAAAGATTGCTCTTCGGTTTGGACGGATATCAAAAAAAGATTAACTTACCTCAAGGGGAAAGAAATAAGAATAAACTCGACCTAAAAGGAAACTTTACCCTTGAGTTACAGAAAGGCAACATCCTTAGAGTTCTCGCCTGGCTGGAAAGGGCAGAATTAACAGGAGAACTAGAACATTATCAGGAAATTACCC
>DAOWIY010000091.1 GCA_030640665.1 Clostridia bacterium | reverse complement strand
ACCCCTACTGGCTCTACTGCTTACTCTCTTTCTGCCGGCGGACCTGTGATTCATCCCAACCTGGGAGTAATAGTCCTTTCTCCTATCTGTGCTCATACTCTGGCTGTAAGGCCATTGGTCGTCTCTCAAACAGATGAAATAGAAGTTACTCTGGAGCCTCCTTCTAACGAAGCTTTGCTTACCATAGATGGTCAGATAGGTTTTCCTCTATAAGAAAGAGAGGTAACCAGAGTTAAAAAAGCTCCTTATGAGACCATCTTAATTAGATTAAGGAAGAAGTTCTTTTTCAAGATGCTGCAAAGTAAATTGGGGTGGACTGGAATTAGCTATGGAAAAAATTTATGATTTGATAATAATTGGAGCGGGGCCAGCAGGCTTAACAGCAGCTATTTATGCTCAAAGGGCCCGATTAAATACAGTAGTCTTAGAAAAACTTACCCCAGGGGGTCAAATTCTACTTTCAGAAAAAATTGAAAATTACCCTGGCTTTCCAGAGGTAATATCGGCTCAGAAACTGATGAAGCAGGTACAAAAACAGGCAGAAAATCTAGGAACGAAATTAAATTATGAAGAAGCTAGAAGCATTGCCTTGGAAGATGAGGAAAAGATCATTCATACCAGTGGTGGTAAAAAATATAAAACGCTGGCAGTAATAATTGCCACTGGGGCAGAGACTAGAAGATTAGGAATTGAAAGGGAAAAAGAATTTATAGGGCGGGGTATCTCCTACTGCGCCACCTGCGATGCTCCTTTTTTCAGGAATCGGCAAGTAGCAGTAGTAGGTGGAGGCAATATGGCTTTGCAAGAAGCCCTATACCTGAGTAAATTCGCAGAAAAAATTTACCTTGTTCACCGACGAGGAATGCTCAGAGGAGAAAAGATCCTCCAGGAAAGAATAACCAAAAACCCAAAAATAGAAATAATCTGGAGATCAGTAGTTGACCAAATTTATGGGGAAGAAAAGGTTAAAGGAGTCAAACTTAAGAATCTAAAAACAAAAAAGACGCATAACTTACCCTGTTCGGGCTTATTTATTTTCGTCGGTCTAAAACCAAACACAGAATTTGTTCAGAACATCTTAGAACTGAACGAGAAAGGATTTATAAAAACTGGGGAAAACTTAGAAAGCAGCAGGAGAGGAATCTTTGCCTGCGGCGATGTGAGAAAAAATCTTCTAAAACAGGTAATAGTTGCCTGCGGCGAAGGTGCCTTAGCTACTCATATGGCAGAAAAATATATCAATGAAGTGAAAGGAATTGAATATAAATGAAAAAGAAAATTAGTTTCTCTAAAGAAAGAAAGATTTTTCTGATAAGGCGGGGGAAAGCCTTGAGATTTCCTCTAACGGTGAGATTTCTTCTAACGGTCGGCATTGTCTGTTTTGGTTTAAAATTAGCAGCCATACCCCCCATCTATGCTGACTACCTACATATCATCGATAGTGGCTTTACTACCCTTCCCATCAGCGCCAGAGCTATGGGAATGGGCGAAGCCTTTACAGCTATAGCTGATGATTACAGTGCATGCTATTTTAATCCCGCTGGTCTGGTACAAATTAGGCAAAAAGAACTGGGAACAATGTATGTTGATTTGTATAGTCTAGGACTTTTAAAACAGAGTTTTTTATCCTTTGTAGAGTCTAATACAGGTATGGGAGCAGGGGGGATTAGTTGGAGCCAGTTATCAGCTGACCTTGAACCGGAGAAATGGAATTATAATCTATTTTCCTATTCTTATGCACAATCCCTCTTCCAGGATAAATTGATAGCCTCTAAAAAAGTATCAGGTTCCTGGGGAATTAACTTAAAATACCTAAAGCAGACCACTAGTTGGGGAAATGGCAGCGGCTACGGTTTAGATATAGGCTTTCTAATATGGGGAAGAAGGATCTCGGTAGGAATCAATATCCAGGAGTTAATTTCCCAAATAGAATGGGATACAAAAAAGAAAGACTCTATACCTACCAATATAAAATTAGGCACAGCTTATAGACTTAACCCTCGCCTCCTTCTAGCTTTAGATATGAATGCTTCTTGGCAAGACTTCCCTAAAGACATTCGATTAGGGAGTGAGTGGTGGCTGCACAAGAATATGGCTTTGCGTTTGGGTATAGTTAAAATATTTCAAAAGGACGAGTTAGCCTTTTCAGGAGGATTAGGCTTTTATTTTCCTACCCCCAAAAAAATAGCAGGTATAAAAGCCTTCACCTTCGACTACGCCCTCTCTTATGATGATCTCGGCAACACTCACCGCTTTTCCTTATCCTTTATTTTTTAAATTAAGGAATGAGATTTATCTCTTCATTTATTCGCAGGACAAAGGCGGTAAGCAGCTTCACTGCATTCTCTATATCTTCTAAGGAAAGAACCTCTACAGGAGTATGCAGATAACGCAGGGGAACAGAGACCAGAGCTGCTGCTACTCCAGCTCGGCTAATTTGAATGACATTGGCATCGGTGCCAGTAGCTCCACTCGCTCCCGAAAGCTGATAAGGGATGCTTTCTTCGGTGGCAATCTTAATAAGCATCTCTCCTACTCTGGGGTTGATATTTGCCCCCTTATAAAGGACTGCCCCTTTTCCTACAAATATCTCTCCCTCCTTCTTTTTATCCACTCCCGGATAGTCAGTAGCTACATCTACATCTACAGCAATTCCTATCTGGGGATTAATGCTATAAGCTGCTGTTCGGGCTCCTCTAAGGCCAACCTCCTCCTGAACAGTGGAAGTAGCAAATACAGCCGCTCTCAAAGGCTTCTCGGTAATACGCCTCAAAACCTCACATACTACGAAAGTTCCCATTTTGTCATCAAACCCTCGCGAAACCACCAACTCGCCCTGAAGTCTTTCTAACCTTTCAGAAAAAGTAATAGGGTCACCAATAGAAACCAGTTTTTCTGCCTCTTTTTTATCCTTTGCTCCTATATCAATCCACAGCTTGGAAAGCTCAACTTCCTCTTTTTTCTCCTCTTTCCTTAAAATATGGATAGGTTTTTTCCCTACCACTCCCAGGATAGGACCTTTTTGGGTATGAATTTGTACTCTCTTTCCCGGAATGAGATGAGCATCTATTCCTCCTATGGCGGAAAAAGAGATAAACCCCTTCTCATCAATATACCTAACCATAAATCCCACTTCATCACAGTGCCCAGCTAGCATTAGACGGGGTTTACCTTGAGGATTTTTTATTCCTATAACATTTCCATGAACATCAGTCTTTACCTCGTCGCTGAACTTAGCCATCTCCTCCCTGACCACTCTTTGCACTGGTTGCTCAAAACCGGAAGGACTGGGAGTCTCCACTAATTTTTTCAGGAATTGAAAAGAGTCTTTACGCATTTTTTACCTCAATGTTTCAAAAATAGGGATGTGTCCCTATTTTTCCCATACGCTACCCGCTAAACGCTATGTACTAAAATTGCTGATGTCTCAGTCCCGACCTTGATCTCGGGAGGCTTAGTTTTTGGAGAGAAAATAGACGAAAAAAGAGTCGTCACTATAAAGATTACAGCCAGAACTATGATAACCCTCCCCAAAAAGCTAACTGCACCAGCAGGACCAAAAAAGGTTTTCACCCCTCCTCCAAAAGAGGCACCTGTACTAGCTCCTCTTCCAACCTGCAGCAAAATCACACTTGTCAGCAAAATGCAGACTAACACATGAATAATTGAAAGTAACTCCATCTTTACTCCTTATATATTCCGTAAAGAATTCTTATTCTTATATATTCCGTAAAGAATTCTTATTCTTATATATTCCGTAAAGAATTCTTATTCTTATATCTGATTATTCTGGCGAAAGAGCGAGCCTGGAGACTAGCCCCTCCTACCAGAGCGCCGTCTATATCAGGCTGACGCATTAAATCCTTTATATTTTCTGGTTTTACACTCCCCCCGTACTGAATACGAATAGAAGCAGCAAGTTCTTCTCCTAAAAGCTCTAGTAAAATATCTCTAATAAGCCGATGCATTTCCTGAGCTTGCTGAGGGGTAGCTGTTTCTCCTGTACCTATAGCCCAGACAGGCTCGTAGGCAATAACTAACCTTTGAACCTCTGGGGAATTAACTTTCTCCAGACACTCTCTTAGCTGAGTTGCTACCACTCCTTTGGCCTTTCCTTTTCTTCTCTCTTCCAATTTCTCTCCTACACAGACAAGAGGAACAAACCCAAGCTCAAGAGCTGCCTTTAGTTTTTTATTTATTCGCAGGTTGGTTTCTCCAAAGTATCCCCTTCTTTCTGAATGGCCTAAAATTACATACCTGCATCCGGCCTCAAGAAGCATAAGAGGGGATATTTCTCCTGTATAAGCTCCTTTCTCCTCCCAATACATATTCTGTGCCCCTAAACCTATCTGGGTTTCTTTAAGTACTGCTTTAACTGCATTTAAAGCAGTAAAAGGAGGAAAGACCACCACTTCTACCTCCTCAATGTTGCCTATCTCTTCTTTTAAATCCTCCACAGTGTGAATAGCTTCCTTCACTGTCTTATGCATCTTCCAATTTCCACCAAAAATCGGCGTTCGCAATCTTTCCCTCCTTATTTTAGTGTACAGCGAGTAGTAGTAAATGATCCTCAGTGAATAGTGAAAAACTAAACTCTCTCACTCACTCTTTCTCAACGCTTCCCTTAAGATTTCGGACTTAAGACACAGCTTGTTTAATTTTTGGTTAAGGTCAATCAATAATACTAAACAGCCCCTATATTCTGCAACAATTGCAGAATTCTTTCAGATCTTCCGTACGAACGTAGTGCATAATTCTTATTTATACTTATTCTATCTTTGTAGTCTGCATCAATTCTATCTTTTTTTAATCTATCCAGCTCAATTCCAATCTTTTTCTTATTTTGGTCAAACGACCTTTTATATCTATCAATAACAAACCAATGAACATTTTTTCTAGGTATAGTAATCCTTTTACTTAATAAAAAGTTGCGAGACAGACAGAAAACACCATAGTAAGCTCTACTTATAGCAGAACGCCAGTAAGATTCAGCTAAAGATTTGTCTCTTTGAAGATTTATTAACTCATCTGCCAGTTTAATATATAGTCTCCAATCGAAGCTCATATTGCTTCCTCAGTAATATTCAAATATCCACCAGTCCTATCAACAACTTCAATAAACCATTCTTCATCTAATATATTTAAGAGATTCAATGCTCCCTCGGGTTTTAAAGAGGTTTTTATTACAATAAAAAGCTCCTCGTAATCCTCTTCAGGGTCGAAATAAACTCTAAGATGTACCTTTACAGAGTCCCCAAATATCTTTTTAATCCATTTAGGAGCTTCAAGGAGAATATCCAAAAGCTCTTTGTGAGTTATAAAAAAGTTTCTGAATTCATCCTCATCTTCAATCACATAATATTTCTTTAGTAATTTAATATCTCGCTGATATGAAAAGAATATCGACTTTTCTTCTTTTTCACCAAACTCCTCTTCGATTTGAGGCACTTCAATTTCTTCTATGGGAACTGAAATTCTTAAATGATACCCTAATAAATGTTGCACTTCTAATTGAGAAATGAAACGATCTACCAAGAAAGGCAGTCTGTGATATTCACTCGATGAAGCATTTATTGGTTTACTTTCTATTTCTGCAACTGGCATTATTTCTTCTCCCTGAAAAGATCTCTACATTTTTCTGTAATACAAGCTTCAAAGCCATTCTCAATTTCTGTGTGTGCTTTCTCAATCCACTTCTCTATTTTTTCAATTTCCACTTTCTCGGGAGAAACCATAACATAATCTAAATCAAGAACAAAGGCTATGCTGTCGGGCTTCTCCGAAGAAGTGTTAGCAAGTGTTAACAATAAACGGTCACGGCCTTCAACAAATGGAATTTTTACTCGAACATTAAAAGCTTCATGAATCTGCGGAAGCTTTTTGGGTAAAAAAGGATAATAATCAAAATAATCGGCTAACTCTATAGATTTTTCAGCAATTTCTATCTTATTTATATATCTTAAACCTATTCGTTTAAAGCTCTTAGGACGTGCGATTTCTTGATACTGTTTTAACTTTTTTAGTATTATAGGATAGAATTTATGCCATGTAGGATAGGGTTTCAGGTGGTTAATAACTAATAAATCCGGCCCGGTTTGAACCAATACTGTCTTATCCTTACTAAGAAATTGCATCCGTGGAGAAGAACCTACTTTCTGCTCTACTCCTCCCTCCTTCTTCCGAAAGTCAATTTCAAATGTTGTCTGCTGTTGTCTTCTAGGAAATTCTTCTTTAATCTTTTCATAAAAAAGCCCAACAATAGTTATATCCCATGGCTGTTCAGGAACAAACTGAAACTCACACAGAGCTTCTACAATCGGCGGACGGCTATATTTTCTACTCACTTTATACCTCCAAATTCATAAGCTTATTTGGGTCATCTCCAAAATATCTACCTGAATCGACCCCCTAATCCTAGCCCTCAATTCTCAGATCTCAGCTCTTATTACTTAATGTTGCCACCCCTGGCAGTTCCTTACCCTCTAAAAATTCCAGAGAAGCACCCCCTCCTGTAGAAACATAACCTATTTTTTCTTTCAGACCCATCTTTTTAAGAGCGGCGATGGAATCACCACCTCCTACCACCACAGCTGCTCTGGATTTGGCCAGAGCCTTAGCAATGGCCCGCGTACCTTGAGCAAAGTCTTCGATCTCAAACATCCCCATGGGTCCGTTCCAGAAAATGGTATTCGCCTTCTTGATGGATCTTACAAAAAGCTCAATTGTCTTAGGTCCTATATCCAAAGCCAGATGACCGGAGGGAATTTCATCTTCTTCTACTACTCTCGTTTCCACGCCCTCTTTTGCCTCTCTAGCCACCAGATGATCAAGAGGAAGAAGAACATTACATCCCTTCCCGCGTGCCTCCTCCATTATCTTCTTTGCCTCTTTTATCTTTTCTTCCTCCAGCAAAGACTTACCTATAGGAAAACCCTTGGCCTTAAGAAAGGTATAGGCCATTCCTCCCCCTATAAGGATATCCTGGCATCTATTCAAAAGATTAAGCAGCACCCCTATCTTATCAGAAACTTTAGCCCCTCCCAGAACAGTCACAAAGGGAGGCTTGGGATTGGTAAGAATCTCTTCTAGAACTTCTAGTTCTTTACTCATCAAAAAGCCAGCCGCTGCTGGCAAAAACTTAGCCACTCCTACCGTAGAAGCATGGGCTCGATGGGCAGTCCCAAAAGCATCATTGACGAAAACATCAGCTAAGCTAGCTAATCCTCTAGCAAACTGAGGGTCATTTTTAGTCTCTTCGGCGTGGAAACGAGTATTCTCTAAAAGAATAACCTCACCCGGCCCCATCTTTTTGACTCTTTCTTCTACCTTGCTTCCTACACAATCATCCAGTTTCAAGACCTTTCTTCCTAGAAGTTCTTCTAGCCGATGGGCTACAGGATCCATTCGCAGCCTTTCTACCACCTCTCCCTTTGGTCTACCTAAATGAGACATCAAAACCAGACTAGCTCCCTTGTCCAGAATATATCTGATAGTAGGAAGAGCTGCCCTTATTCTTGTATCATCACTAATCTTTCCTTCTTTATCTAAACTAACGTTAAAATCTACCCTCATTAACACCTGTTTATTTTCTAAATCCAGATCCCTAACTTCTAATTTTCTCATTTTCTTTCCTCTTCCTACTATCCGCTAAACGCTACCCGCTATACGCTCTTTATCATATACTCTGCTAAATCTACTATTCGACAGGAATATCCCCATTCATTATCATACCAGCCTAAAACCTTTACCATTTTCCCCTCAACTACGTAGGTAGAATCTGCATCTACAATAGCCGAGGCAGGATCAGTAGTAAAATCATGAGAAACTAAGGGCTCTTCACAGTACTTTAGAATTCCTTTGAGGTCCCCCTGGGAAGCTTCTTTAAAGGCTAACTTTACCTCATCTACTGTTACTTCTTTCTCTAACTCAGCCACTAGATCTATTAAACTCACATCAGGAGTGGGAATCCGAATAGCCAGGCCATTTATTTTTCCATTTAATTCAGGTATCACCTTCCCTACAGCTATTGCTGCTCCTGTAGTGGTAGGAATCATAGAAAGAGCAGCCGCCCTGGCTCTCCTTAAGTCTTTATGAGGCCCATCTTGTAGAGCCTGATCATTAGTATAAGAATGAATAGTAGTCATCAGGGCCCGTTTTACCCCAAAATTATCCATTAAAACTTTAACCATGGGCACCAGGCAGTTGGTGGTACAAGAGGCATTAGAAATAATATCATCAGTGGAAGGATTGTAGGTTTCCTCATTTACCCCCATAACTATAGTTGGCACTTCTCCCCTAGCCGGAGCGGTGATAATTACCTTCTTAGCTCCTGCCTTCAGGTGAGAAGCTGCATCTTCTTTTTTTCGGAAAAAACCCGTGGACTCTATTACTATATCCACACCCATTTCTTCCCAGGGAAGATCTGCCGGATTCCTCTCCGAACAAACCCTTATCTCTTTCCCATCAATTATTATACTCTTCTCTTTTGCTGCCACCTCGCCCTGATAGATTCCATGAATAGAGTCATATTTAAATAAATGAGCTAATGTCTTAGCGTCTACCAGATCATTTACGGCTACAAAATCTAAATTCGTTCCCTCTTGCAAGGCCGCCCTCAAGGTGAGCCTTCCAATTCTCCCAAACCCATTAATGGCTACTTTTCCCATATCTTTCTTCTCCTCCTTTATAAAAATTTTCACTTGAGAAAGTGATTGTATCCTCTGCCTTCTGTTCTGGTTCGGGTGCCCGTTTTATCCATAAGATAAATTCCTTCTCTTTTATCCACTATCTCTCCGATGAGAGCGAAGGAAAAATCCAGGTTTTTCTCTATTTTCTCTTTTTTGTCTTGTGAGACAGTAAATAGAAGCTCGTAATCTTCTCCTCCATAAAGAGCCCACTCTAAAGGAGACTTTCCCAATTCCCTGGCCAGATCTCTGGTTGAAGAAGCTACAGGGAGCTTATCTTCCCAGAGAATTGCCCCTACTCCACTTTCTTCAGTCAAACGGGTGAGATCCGAGACTAACCCATCACTAAGATCTATCATAGCCGTGGCCATGTTTTTCCTGGCTATTTCTTGAGCTTCAACTAGCCGAGGAGAAGGCATAAGATGTCTTTTGATGAGAAACTCTCTTGCAGATTGGTTTAACTTTAAATCAGTCCTCTTTAAACAAGCTAAGCCAGCTGCCGCTCCTCCTAACTTTCCTGTAACACAAATTAAATCTGCCTTTTTAGCTCCGGAGCGGAAAATAATTCTTTTCTTTTTCACTCTCCCCAGCAAAGATACGGTTATAATAAAAACTGGCGAGCGAACTAAATCGCCTCCTATTATGCCCACCTTATATAAGGAAGCAGCCTCTTTTAAACCCTTATATAAATCATCCACCAAAGAGGCTTCTGTATCCTGGGGAAAGCCCAGGGATATCAGACAATAGGTAGGTCTTCCTCCCACAGCAGCAATGTCAGAAACATTCACAGCTAAGGCTTTTTGCCCCACCTGGAAAGGTGAGGTGTAATTCCATTTAAAATGAACATCTTCTACCAGGGTATCAGTGGTAAACAAAAGCAGATCTTCTGAAGATATTTCGATGGCTGCCGTGTCATCCCCTATTCCTATAATTGCTCCTTTCTGAAAATTTTCTAAGTCAGATCTAATCCGCCCAATAAGACCAAATTCACCAATTTCAGTTAATTTCACGGTATTTTAAATTAATTAGGACGCAGATTTTCGCAAAATCCGTGTCCACAATAAGATATGTCTCACTTCGTGAGGCAAAGGTAAGTAGCGGTGCGATTTATGGCTAAATAGCTAAAGCTATTTGGCTGAATAGCCAGAGCTATTCACCCGAGCATATTGACACAGGAAATACCCGAGCATATT
>DAOWIY010000021.1 GCA_030640665.1 Clostridia bacterium | reverse complement strand
TTGTTATTGTAATATCAGTCGAGCACTTATACTTGATTTTTGTCAGGAATCAAGTAGAATAAATCTCAAGGTTGGTAGAAAAGAACAAGGAGTAAAAACATGGTTTATCAAGTCCTGGCAAGGAAATGGCGACCCCAATTATTTGAGGAGATCGTAGGACAGGATCATATAGTACGTACCTTAAGAAATGCTATCTCCCTGGGTCGAATAGCTCATGCCTATCTATTTACTGGGATGAGGGGAACAGGAAAGACCTCAACGGCACGTATCCTTGCTAAAGCCTTGAACTGTAAAAAGGGACCTACACCTTCTCCTTGTAACGGGTGCGATAACTGTAAGGAGATTATGAGGAGTGAGTCCCTGGATGTCCTGGAGATAGACGGTGCCTCTAATAGGGGCATTGATGAGATAAGGGAGCTGCGGGAAAAGGCAAGATTTTCTCCTGTCAAGGCAAAGTTCAAGGTCTACATCATAGATGAAGTACATATGCTCACTAATCCTGCATTTAATGCCCTTCTTAAAATTTTGGAGGAGCCGCCTTCTTACATAGTTTTTATTTTTGCTACTACTGATCCTCACAAGCTTCTACCTACTATTGTTTCTCGCTGCCAGAGGTTTGATTTCAGAAAAATACCTGCATCCAAGATCCTGGCTCGTTTGTATCAAATAGTAGAAAAGGAGGAAATTAGGATAAACAAAGAGGCTCTTACTCTAATTGCTGAGGGGGCAGAGAATAGTATGCGAGATGCGGAAAAGGTTCTTGATCAAGCTGTTTCCTATGCGGAGGGGGAGATAACCGAGGCCGATGTGGTTAATCTTCTGGGAATGGTGGAAAAAAAGTATCTGTTTCAGCTTACCCAAAACATGGCCCAAAAGAATCCTTTAGCTAATATAAAACTGATTAATCAGTTGCTTGAAGAAGGAAGAGATCCAAATTGGGTTATTAAGGAATGGCAGAGATGGTTCAGAGATTTGATTATCCTTAAAATGGGGGGAGATGATTTTCTGTCTGAAAAGAAAGAAGTAGAACCACAAGTCTCTTTTTTCACCCTAACTCAGTTGGTTCATTTTATAAACCTGCTTTCGGCAGCTAAACGGAAGATTGCTTTCTCTTCTCAACCGCAAGTTGATTTGGAATTATTGATGGTGGAGCTCTCTTTCGGTTTTGAAGCAGATAGCTTAAGTTTGAAGGAACCCGAGCTGGTGGGAATCTATCAAAAGATACTGGATTTGGAGAAAAGACTAACCTCAGAATCTTCTTTTGCTGAAAAGAAAAAAAAGATTTCTCAAGAAAAGAAAGAAAAGGGATACGAGGATGAGCAGCAAAAGGCAGAAAAGATAGATAAGGACAACGAGTTCCTCAAAAAATGGCCTTTAATCATAAAAGAAATTGAGAAAAGAAAAAAAACTTTGGGAATATGGCTGCAGAAGACTAGCCTCATAAATATAGAAAAAAATTCGGCCACTTTGGGATTAAAAAATGGATTTCATAAAGAAATCTTAACTGAAAAGAATAACCTGCGTCTGATAAATGAGGCGCTGAAGAAATTTTTGCCTTTTTCTTTTGCTCTTAAATATGTTCTTATCAAAGAGGAGGATAAGGAAGAAAGAAAATTGGAAAAATCCTCCTCTAAGTCTAAATGGACTGGAATGGTGGCTAAGGCTATAGATATTTTTGAAGGGGAAATAGTAAGGAGGTAACTTTAATGATAACAGATGTGGCAAAGCTATTAAGACAATTTCAAAAACTACAAGGAGAGTTTAAAAAGGCACAAAGGGAAATAGCCAAACAAGAAGTTACTGGTTCGAGTGGGGGAGGGATGGTGGAGGTGACCGTTAATGGCAAGTTTGAAGTTATCGATATACGAATAGAGAAGAAGCTCTTAGAGGAAAAGGATGTAGAGATGTTGGAAGATCTTATTCTGGCAGCAGTAAACAAGGCAATGGCAAAGGTACAGGAGCTAGTTAAAGGAAAACTGGGACAGCTTACAGGAGGATTAAGTATTCCAGGGATAGGGATACCGGGAATGTTTGGCTGATATATTCTATGTACTCTGTAAGATCTATAAATAAGTTAATAGGGGAGCTGAACAGGCTTCCTGGGATAGGGGAAAAAACTGCTCAACGCCTTTCCTTTTTTATTTTAAAACAATCAAAGGAAAATGCTCTCAGGTTAGCCGAAACCATTAAAGAGGTTAAGGAGAAGGTAAAGTACTGTTCTATCTGTGGAAATGTTACCGAAGAGGATCCATGCCGAATCTGTGAGGACGAGAGAAGGGATAGATCTATTCTCTGCGTGGTGGAAAGACCCGGGGATATTTTTCTTCTGGAAAGAATGGGCAAATTCAAGGGTGTCTATCATGTGTTAGGGGGAGCCATTTCTCCCCTTAGGGGAGTAAATCCTGAAGACATTAATATCAAGAGCCTTTTAAAGCGAGTTAAACAAGGAGAGATTAAGGAGGTTATCCTTGCCACTGATCCCAATGTGGAGGGGGAAACTACAGCTCTCTACATTTCTAAATTAATTTCTTCCCTTAAAGTAAAGCTCACTCGTTTAGCTTATGGACTTCCTGTTGGTGGAGACCTGGAATTTGCTGATGAGGTGACCTTATGGGAAGCTTTAGAAGGAAGACGAGAGATTAAAGGATAGTTCTGAGGCACTTTTTAAGATTTAATTATACGCTTGCCGAAGGACGTTTCCTGAGTTAATATGCTCGGGTAAATAGCTTTAGCTATTTAGCCATTTTCTGAAGGAGCCTTATATATTCCGTAAAGCAATTCTGATTGCTTATATACAGCGACAGAAGAAAATTGTCCTGAGGTGTCTCTTGACAGTTTTTCTATAGTGGATATAATTGTACATAAAAGTTCAAAAAAAGGAGGAGGTTAAGGATGAAAATTAAGCCTCTTGGGGAAAGAATCGTGGTAAAGCCACTCGAGCAAGAGGAGAAGACAGAGGGAGGAATATATCTTCCCGATACTGCTAGTAAAGACAAGCCTCAACGGGGGGAAGTGATAGCAGTAGGGCCCGATTTTAAAGGTGTTAAAAAAGGAGATAAGGTCATCTTCGCTAAATACGGTGGGACAGAGATAAAGATTGAGGAAGAGGAGTATCTTGTCCTGGGCGCGGATGATGTCTTAGCTATAGCAGAATAAATTTAAAGGAGGGAGAATATAGAATGCCTAAACAACTTTTGTTTAAATCCGAAGCCAGACAGGCTTTAGTAAAAGGAGTAGACCAACTAGCTAATGCCGTAACTATTACTTTGGGTCCTAAGGGACAGAATGTGGCTTTAGCTAAAAGTTTTGGTTCTCCTACTGTTACTGATGATGGAGTGACTGTAGCTAAAGAGATTGAGTTAAAAGACCCTTATGAAAATATGGGTGCCCAACTGGTAAAGGAAGTAGCGGAAAAAACTAAGGATGTTGCCGGAGATGGAACAACTACAGCTACTCTTCTTACCCAATATATTATCCATGAAGGGTTGAAACACGTTACAGCCGGAGTTAACCCTACTCATCTTAGGAAGGGAATACACAAGGCAGTAGAGGCAGTGGTGGAAGAGATAAAAAAAAGGAGTAAGATGGTTAAGGACAAAAAGTCAATTGGGCAAGTAGCCACTGTTGCCGCTTCCAACGATCCCACTGTGGGTGATTTAATCGCGGATGCTATGGAAAAAGTGGGGGAGAACGGTGTAATTACCATAGAAGAAGGGAAAACAGCCGAGACTCACCTGGATATGGTGGAAGGGATGCAGTTTGACAGAGGATACCTTTCTCCCTATTTTATTACTAATGCAGAAAAAATGGAAGTAGTGCTGGAGGATCCCTACATTCTTTTTCACGATAAGAAGATAAGTAATATGAAGGATTTCCTTCCTCTTTTAGAGAAAGTTGCCAATACCGGTAAATCTTTCCTTCTTATCTGTGAGGATGTAGAAGGAGAAGCTCTGGCTACTTTGGTGGTAAACAAAATAAGGGGAACCTTGAAATGTGCAGCGGTTAAAGCCCCCGGCTTTGGTGATAGAAGAAAAGCTATGTTGGAAGATATCGCTGTTCTTACGGGGGGGCAGGTAATTGCCGAAGACCTGGGATTGAAGCTGGAAAAGGTGGATATTTCTATGCTGGGGAAAGCGAAAAGAGTGAGAATCGACAATGAAAATACCACCATTATTGAAGGTCAAGGTTCTCATGAGAAGATTGAGGGTAGAATTGCCCAGATAAAACTTCAAAGAGATGAGACTGATTCTGACTATGACCGGGAGAAGCTAGAGGAAAGGTTAGCTAAGCTTGCTGGTGGAGTAGCCGTAATTAATGTAGGAGCAGCTACAGAAGCAGAAATGAAGACTAATAAAGCGAGAATTGAAGACGCTGTAGCGGCTACCCGAGCTGCTGTAGAAGAAGGAATTGTAGCTGGGGGAGGAGTAACTCTCCTCAGAGCTGTTTCAGCACTGGAAAAGCTCAAAGGAGCCGACACTGATGAGCAAATTGGGATAGATATCGTCAAGAATTCCCTCAAAGAACCCCTTAGGAAAATTGCAGAAAACGCTGGTTTAGAAGGAGGAGTGGTGGCAGAAAAAGTTATAAACAAAGAAGGTGCTTATGGATTCAATGCAGAGACCGGCGAATATGAAGACCTGGTAGCAGCGGGGGTAATAGATCCGGCCAAGGTGGTAAGAACAACTATAGAAAATGCAGCCAGTATCGCCACCCTAATATTAACTACGGAAGCTTTGGTTGCTGATATACCAGAGGAGAAAGAGAAGGGCATGGGAATGCCGCCAGGAGGTTATCCACCGCCTCAATACTAAGCTAGAGGAGCTGACCAAAAAGATAAAGGTAGTGCTTTAAGAGGTGATAAAGAAAAAAAATTGGAGGGCAGAGGTTACATCCTCTGCCCTCTTTTTTTAAGAGTCTCCAGGGCAATTTCTAAACTTTCTTTTAACCAATTCCCTTTGAAGGATAGGGTAGAAGGTGAGGAATTTAAGGCTTTCTCAATTTTGGCTATGAGATCTTTTTTCTTTTGTTCCTTCATGGTCTCATATTTATTTCTTTCTTCCGCTAACTGTAAGCTTTGCAAAGGCTTTCCTTGTGTGAAGATGTTGATTATTTCCATAACCAGGCCAAAGTCTCGCTCATCCAACTCCCAACTCACCTTTAATAGATCCTGCCTTTTTCTATCCTTAAGCAAATCTTTTATCTCAGCAGGAAGTAGATTCAGGGCATCTAGAATGGTCTTATCTTCAAAAAAATAGCTCAAAGGAACAGAAAAAGCCTTTCCTATCCTTTCTAGCATTTTAAGAG
>DAOWIY010000031.1 GCA_030640665.1 Clostridia bacterium | reverse complement strand
TGTACCAAATAGATATTTATCTAGAAATAATTCCGCTCTCTCACTCATTAAAGACCGGGTCATAGCTACCAGAATAGTTAGAGCAATAAAAAGAAAAACCAGAGAGAAAAAAAGAATGACCAAAGGACTATGAGCAAGCAGATTTTCTATTAGCTGAGTAGAAGGATCGAGAATGATTTTTAAAGGATTGGTTATCTCTAGCCCACCCATACCTTTAAACATCTGGCCCAAAAAGTAGGAGGTTTTCTCTATAATATGGAAATAGATTTCCAGAGGAAAGAAAACAAGAACACAAAGAAGATTGAAGAAATCATGGACAACGGCCGCAGAAAAAGCTCGTTCAAACTCTCCTTTTCTCTTAATATGAGCCATGGAAACCAAAATATTTGTTACTGTAGTACCAATATTTGCCCCCATAATAATGGGGATAGCATTAGTTATGCTAAGGGTTCCCGTACCCACAAAGGCAACCACGATGGCGGTGGTAACTGAAGAGCTTTGAACTAAAGAGGTAGCAAGGATACCGATGAAGAGTCCTATGAAAGGATTTGAGGTGCTGCTGATTAGTTGATTAACAAATCCTTTGCCTAATAAATTCAAAGAATCGCCAAGAAGATTTATACTTAAAAGAAAGCCGTAGACGGCACCAATTAAGATTAAAACCCGCAGAGCTTTGGGTAGTCTCATTAACTTTCTATCTCTTTCAAGATTCTTTTGGTTGTTTTCACTGGATTATCTGAAGTTAGAATAGGACGTCCCACTACCAGAAAATCAGCCCCCCTTTTAATAGCCTCTTTTGGATCTAATACTCTTTTTTGCTCGTTTTTTTTATATCCTTTTAGTCTTATTCCTGGTACGACCAGAAGAAAATCACTTCCAAATTTTTTGCGCAGCTCACTAGCTTCATAAGGAGAAGCAACTACTCCATCTAATCCTGCTTTTCTAGCTAGAGAAGCTAAATGGATAACTTCCTCTTTTAACTCTCTTTTTATTCCCAGATCTTCTTTCAGGATTCGGGAATCCAGAGAAGTGAGCAAAGTGACTCCCAATGCTTTAATTTCTTTATTTTTTGCCTTGGCCGCTTTGAGTGCTGCTTGGAGCATCTCAGAACCTCCCAGGGTATGAAGGGTAAACATGTCCACTCCTAGCCCTGCCACCACCGCAGCGGCTTTTTCCACCACAGAGGAAATATCGTAAAACTTTGCATCGTAAAAGACCTTAGCCCCTTTCTTTTTAATCACTTCTATAATCTTTGGCCCGTATCTGGTAAATAGGCGATGCCCTACCTTAAAGAACCCCACAAAATCACTTAACTCTTCTACCAGAGTTTCAACTTCGGCTTGAGTATCCACATCCAGAGCTAAAATTAGTCTCTCCTTAGCCTCCATCATCTCCCTCCCGCAGCACGGGGACATATCCCCTGATAAGCACAGGCAAGCAAGTGGCAGGCCCCGTAGCTTGGTTTAGCCTCGTAAGAGCGAGCACGAATTCCTGCCGCTGCTTCGTTGATTTTCTCTATGGTCCGGGCAAAATTATCCTCATCTAAGGTCGCTACCCCCACCAGACCCGATTCTAAAAAATGAAGCTCTACCCGCTCTGGTATCTTTCCAAATGCCTTTTGATAGGCAAGAGCATAGATAGCCAATTGCAAGCTTTCCCTTGTTCTTTTATCCGCCTTTTTTTTCTCCCGAACGTTGGATGATTTAAAATCAATGATACAAACTTCTCCATTATGAATATCCACACGATCCCAGCGTCCAACAACCCGATTATTCCCCAACAAAAAACTAAATTCCTTTTCTACGTAGGTAGGAAGGTGGTCTTCGGCCTGTGCCATCTGGTAAAAGCGGCGCAGTGTTCCTCGACCCTCTTCTAATCGCTGCTCTTCGTGTTCTCGGCTTAAGAATCCTTCGCTTGTCCAGAATTTTTGAAAAATAGAAATAATATCCTCTTCCTTGACTTCATTCCCGGCTAGTCTGCGGCGATAATATTCTTGTACTGCCTTGTGAAGAGCCCTACCGTAAACCACAGCGTGATGCTGCATAATAGGTACACGAAGTATATGAACATACTTATATTTTAAAGGGCAGGTAAGATAGTCATCTATCCGCCAGTAGCTCAGAGTTAATACCTGTGTCTCGGGAATTGATTTGTATAGCTGGCGCTCTTTACTCAGTGGCGGAGCACTGCGTCCAATCACCTCCAGGGCAGAAACTTTATGAATAAGTACCTCTTTTTTAAACAAATCCAGAGCTTCCATAATAAACTGTGATACTTTTTTGGGACGTTTGCCTCCATAATCCTGAGCGCTGGTAAAGTAAATTTCCTTTTTGGCACGGGTCATTCCCACATAAAAAAGACGTCTTTCTTCTTGAAGATGGAAATCACCACTGGGCAAAATGTCTTTAATGAGAGGATCAGGCAAAGGAATGCCCTCACGGCGATAGCGGCTAGGAAATCGCTCAGAGACTAAACCCACCATAATAACTATGGGAAACTCTAGTCCCTTTGCCTTATGCACTGTAAGAACATTGACTGCGTCGGCTTCCATATCAGCTTCAGCTACAGCAGGATTATCCCCCGCCTCCATAAGCAAGTTAAGATAGCTAGTAAACTGGGGAACTCTATCATGAGTGAGGACACCAGAGGTACTGCGAACAATATCAAAGAATCTAGCCACATTTTTAAGTTTCTCTTCATTGGATGACGAAGGAAAAGAGGTCAGTTGTTTAAGATATCCACTCTGGCTAATAAATTTATAAAGGACATCTCCTGTGGTGTGTTTGATTGATAAATCTGCATATTTTTCTAAATCTTTGATTATCTTCTCAATAATGACCTTACCTTCTGAAGAAATATCCTCATCCAATTCTGAAATTTCTGAAAAATGAGAAAAGGCATAAAAAAGAGAGCGATTCCTGCGACCAGCGTAATTCATACACAAAATAAGGTCTCTGGCCGAAAGCTGGTAAACCTCAGAAGCAGCAAGATAGTAAAGACTAACACTATCCTCAAAATCAGCCGCACTTTGCAGAAAGGAAATGAGAAAACGAACCTCCTCACGCGAGTACAGGCCTTTATTTCCTGAGAAAGTCCAGGGTATGTCCGCCATATTTAAAGAACGCAAAAAGGGATCAGCATCCTTATTTGCCCGTACAAGAATGGCAAAATCTCGGCAGCTGTAACCTTCCCTCTCCACCTTCTCCTTAATTAACTTAACTACTCCTTCTGCTTCACTGGATAAAGTATCGTAATGGAAGTGCTTTACTCCTTGTCCTCCCCTTGTCTTAGAGATAAGGTGCTTATCAATATTATTTCTAAATTCAAGGCGGTCGGGGTTGTTGTAATTCACAAGACGATAGGCAGTATCTAGAATTACCTGAGTTGAGCGGTAGTTTTGGGTTAGAACTATTTGTTTAGCTTTGGGGTAAACATCTATAAATCCCAAAACATTACTGATAGCCGCTCCGCGGAATTTATAGATAGATTGATCATCATCGGCAACCACTGTAATGTTCTCATGACGGGCCGCTAGCAATTTAACTAACTGAAACTGAGTATAGTTAGTGTCCTGGAATTCATCAACTAGAATATAGCGAAAACGCTCTTGATAACGCTTCAAGATAGCCGGATGATCTCGAAAAAGCTTTAAGGGCAGGGTTATTTGATTTCCAAAGTCAACCTTCCCATGTTGAGCAAGAAGATCCTCGTATTTTTGGTAGGTTCTGGCTACCTCCATTTGTTGAGCAGCAGTCTCAGCCAACTCTGAATCTTCTGGATTGGCTCTTGCCTTTTCTTCTAACAGGTGAGCATAATTAAGATATTCCTCTGGAGTGACATCCTCGTCCTTGGCTCGATTGAAAAGGGTAAGTATAGCATCAATAAATCGGGCAGGATTACCAAGGGGACGATAGTAGGAAAGTGGAAATTCAAAAAGATGGTCCCGAAAGAAGATAATTTGCTCCGGCCTGGTTAATACCTGTAAATCCGGGATAAGACCTAATTCCAGAGCATTCTCCTTTAAAATACTATCTCCAAAGGCATGAAATGTACCAATCCATACCCCGGTATATCCATAAGGCACAAGGATATCTACCCTCTCCTCCATTTCCGTAGCTGCTTTCTCTGTAAAGGTAAGAGCCAGAATCTCTTCCGGCTTTGCTTGCTTGGCAGTAACAAGCCAAGCAATGCGCCGGGTAATGGCCTGAGTTTTTCCTGTTCCCGCACCAGCTATAATCAAAAGAGGCCCTTCTCCATAAGTAACCGCTTCTCTCTGCTGTGAGTTCAGTCCCTCCAGTATTTTGCTGGTTAATGACATATTAAATCCTTATTTTAACGTATAGCGTTTAGTGTCGCTTCCTACCTGTTGAAAATAGAGACAGCGACCATTTTTTCACTATTTTTTAAAATGGAGCACAAAAAACGGGGTACATCTCTATTTTCACCATTTTTCTAAAAAAATGGTCGCTGTCCCTATTTTCGTGAAGAGTGTTACTCCTCAATCACCTTATAAACTACATCATTACGCCTGGCTCTTTCCTCAATCTTCACTCCAATAGAATCTCCTGCTTTTGCTTCCTCCACTGGCTTATTTTCTATCTGCATTGACTCTATCTTTTGCTCGAAATCAGTAGTGTGTCCCTTAATGTGAATGGTATCTCCTATTTTCAAATTCCCTTCCAGTTCAATAGCCGCTGCCTCCACATGAGTAAAATAGCTAGCCACTTTACCTACTCTTACCTCCTTCACCTTTTCCACCTCCTCCAATCCGTATCTCGTTAGGATTAATCTTTATTATCTTAGCAAATTCTTCTTTCTTAAGCAACTTTTATAACCCTTCGACTTTGACAATATATATCATTGTGATATATTTTTGAGGTAGGAAATGATAAAATTTGACATAACTTGCGTTAGCAGCTAAGATTATATATAGAAAAAAGTAAATGTCTTTCAGCTGAAAGTAAGAGTCGCTTATTTAGGATTTGCAATTCTGTAAATCTTTATAAGGGCTTGCAGAATTTTTATTCAAAAAGGAGGAAAAGAACTTGAAGGGAAAGATAAAGAGGCTCATCAGAGAACGGGGTTTCGGCTTCATCACCGCTGAAGACGGAAAAGAAGTCTTCTTCCACCGCTCCGCTTTGGAGGGAGAAAATTTTGATGCTCTGGAAGAGGGCGCCAGCGTAGAATTCGATTTGGAAGAAGGGCCTAAAGGGCCTCGGGCGACAAATGTAAAGACGAGTTAAGAGTTTAGTGAAATAAGAGAGTAACATAGTAACGGCAACAGCACAAGTAGCAGAGAAATTTAGGCAAGTTTTGGCTTAGTTTCTTTGAAACCTTGAACTCTTTGCCCCAGGGGATGGGGCATATTTTGATATTGTCCCTCCCCCTATCACTTCATCTTCGTGATAAAATACAACTGCTTGCCCCGGAGTAATTGCTCTCTGGGGATGCTTAAACTTTACCCTAACCTTGCCTTTCTTTTCGGGAATGAGAATTGCTTCTGCCTCCCGAGCACTGTATCTTATCTTTGCTTTTATATTTATTGGCTCAGTTAATCTTTCCCTATCTATATAGTTTACTCCCACAGCCATTAGCTCATCTTGATAGACATCCTTTCCTTTCCCTACTACAATAGCGTTCTTTTCCCTATCTATAGCTATCACATACAAAGGTTTCCCTACTGCTATGCCTATCCCCTTTCGCTGCCCAATAGTATAAAATAGAATCCCTTTATGTTTTCCTAAAACTCTTTCTTCTTTATCAAGAATAGGCCCTGGCTTTGTCGCTTCTGGTAAGTACTCTTTGAGAAACTTTCCATAATCATCGTTGGGAATAAAACAAATTTCCTGACTTTCTGACCCATCAGCCACTCCCAATCTCCATTGGCGTGCCCACTCTCTTACCTTTTCTTTGGTCAAATTTCCCAAAGGCATTAAGATATGCTTTAGCTGAGGCTGAGTCATCCCATATAATACATAGGATTGATCCTTTCTCAAATCATACCCTTTCTTAAGAAGATATCTTTGGCGCATCTTATCAAATTCTACCCTGGCATAATGGCCCGTAGCTATAAAGCAAGCACCCAGTGATTTTGCCTTTTCAAGCAGGGCACCGAACTTTATATATTGATTGCATCTAATGCAGGGATTGGGAGTTCTTCCTTCCTTATATTCATGGCAAAAATTGGCAATTACCTTTTCCGCAAAAACTTTTCTAAAATCCATCACATAGTGAGGAATTCCCAATTTTTGAGCCACCCGCCGAGCATCTTCCACCGCTTCCAGGGAGCAGCAACCATTGAATTTGTCTGCCTCCCGAGATTTCTCATCTGAAGGCCAAATCTGCATAGTCACCCCAATAACATCATAACCATCTTTTTTAAGAAGAGCGGCGGTAACCGACGAATCTACCCCTCCACTCATAGCCACAACTACTCTATTTGACCTATATATCATTCTCAGTAATTACCTTAATGGCGTTTCTTTTGAATAAGGCAGCAGTTACCCCATCTCCTTTAATTAACTTATCAGAAAAGCTTCCGTCATATATTAAGTCACAGCCGCAAGATGGGCTTTTGGACTTGGCAATAAACTCTTTAATGCCATATTGTTTTGCAATTTTCAATGCTTCTTTTGCTCCCCTTATAAACTGCCGAGTAACATCTTCCCCAGCCTTATTCTTAACTCTACTCCTGCCATCCAGAACATCATCTCCCGTACCCTTCTGAATTTCTTGGAAAACCCGTGGAGTTTTAAGACCTCCTAATTGTTCAGGACAAACCGGAATTAAAATCTCATTTTTTAGAAGCTCTATTACCTTCTTATTTTTGTATCTATCTTTTCCATCCCAGGCACACTTTATTCCTAATAAGCAAGCACTTACAAGTTTCATATCTTGTAGTTCGGAGTTCATAGTTCGTTGTTTGCCGAAGGACAATATTTTTTTACTATACAATCTCTACACTTTCCTCGTCGGCACCAATCCTTAGCCAGGCGAAGCAGGGCTACCTCAAAATCAGCAAATTCTTTTCCTCCTACCCGATTTTTCTTCCAAAAAAGTCTCAATTTCTCTAAGTCTGACAAGGTTGTATCCTTCTCACTCAACAATCCCAAATTTCTAGCTGCCACTAGGATTAAGGGAGAAAGAGGAGGATCCGCCTTCTGCCATAGTCCTCGCAGCTCCCTCAAAAAGATTCCCACGGTAACCTCGCCAATCCCCTTGCCAAGATTCTTTATCTTCTCCTCCAGATCTTTTGAATTTCGTGCTTCCTGATGCAGTCTACTAAAATCTCCCTTATATTTATCTTTAAAGGCTTTCATGACCTCTAGAAGCTTGGTAGCTGTCTTAAAGTCATATCTCACATATCCACCTTTATCTAAAATCTTTACCAATCCATCCCAACCCGTCTTTAATATCTCAAGAGGAGAAACCACCTCCTCTTTTTCGAATTCTTTGTATGTATTTACTACAATACTTTCAGAGATTCTCGCCCCAAAAAGTATAGAAGCAAGGAACCATTTAAAAATCTCTTCGTTTTTGGCGGAGGAAAGATCAATTCCTAACCTCGAGGAAAACCTCTTCCCTAAACTTTGTACTAATATTTTAATTAACTCGCCCCTCTCATTCATAACTCTTCCCATAAGAAGAGCTGCTCATTAACTCTGCTGGTGATTTTCTCTTTGGGAGCAGGGTAAAATTTACCCTCCAGGGTAAGGAAGTTACGAGCGCGGGAGAGTACTGCCCCTGTCTTTTTCAACTGCTCCAGTCGGCTGAATTTCTCTAACTTGCGAGATTCTACAATTCTTTTGGCAGAGATTCTACCTACACCAGGAACCCTTAAAAGCTCACTAAAATCAGCCTTATTTATCTCCAGAGGAAACTTATCTTTATTTTTCAAGGCCCAGGCAAGCTTAGGGTCATGTCCTTGAGGCAGATTACCATTTTTTTCGAAGGGCAGCTCTTGCGGAGTAAATCCATATTTTCTTAAAAGAAAGTCAGCCTGGTAAAGCCTATATTCACGAAGAGGGGGACAGGGAGGCATCCTCTCCAGAGGAGTATCTTTAATAGGCATAAAGGCGCTATAATATACCCGCCAGAGTTTGTAAATCTGGTAAAGTTTATTTGTGAGACTCAATATTTCTCTATCTGTCTCTTTAGCCGCTCCGACAACTAGTTGAGTGGTAATACCAGCCTTGAGAGGTTTTTCCTGATTGAGCCGAGCAATCTTCTCCAGCCCACCCATTAACTCCCGGGTAAATTTTTTGGTTGGGGAAAGCCGAGCTAAATATTTCTCACCAGGCGCTTCCAGATTTATAGATAGTCTATCGGCAAGGTGGGCCGCTGCCTTAATTAGTGCCTCATCAGTACCTGGCAGGACCTTATAATGTATGTAGCCACCATAACCATATTTATCCCTGAGAAGCTGAAGAGTAGCAAGCATCTTCTCCTCCGATTGGTTAGCCGACCCATAGATAGCTGAAGAAAGAAAAAGGCCATCCACTAATCTTTTCCTATAATACTGAATGAAAAGCCTGGCCAGTTCATCAGGAGAAAAATTGATTCTTTGAAAATCCCTATCCTTCCGATTGGCACAGTAGAAGCAATTACCCTCACAGGCATTACTTTGCAAGACTTTGAACAGTCTCACGCAGCTTCCTTTCTTGCCTACAGCCGGGTAGATGAACTTAAAACGTTGAAATTTCTTTTGTTTTGGAGCAAAGATAGAAGGAAAGCCACAAACATCAAACCTGGCTACCTCTCCCAGAATTTTTAATTTGGCAGATGAATCTGGCTTCTTGATTAAATAGGTCATCTTTTTGCCTACTCCCTTAGACTATTGTTATCCTACATATTAATCATATCAAAGGGGAACCGTACTAAATGATATTATATCAGAATGACTTAATTTGCCAAAACCTAGAAATTTTTTTGGCTGCAATGACGTTGAAATTTTTCTAACCATAAAGTACCGTAGGAAAGAAGGAGGACCTTTTGCAAAATATGGAAGTGAAGTTTTTGAACATTACTGGAGGAATTATTTAAGAAATGAAGACGCTGAAAGAATGGGAATTAAAAGACTTTATGGTAATTTAGAAGAATATTTTAGATGGGAAGAAAGGCTGGAGAAAAACCGATTCACACTATAAATCTCTTTTCTCAGAAATAATAAGTCCAAAAATTAAGAAAATTAAACCTGTTAGTGAAAATACAAATATATTTTTAATTTCAATGTTGCCACTTGTTAAGATAGTTTCTGGAGACCCATAATATTTAAAAAACGAGAGAAAATAAAAATCCGAAACTTTATCACTTATTCCTGCAAGAATATGGATAAGGTATGACAAAACAAAAATCCCTCCACAAGCACCATACACTTTCCCTTTATTATCAAAAATAGAAGAGAAGAAAAAGGTCAAAGCCAATAAGAAAAAACTTAAAGCCAAAGCAGTCATAAAAAATGCCAACAAACCTTTAAAATAAGGAGTTTCTCCAATGATATAAATACCGGCTATAACACTAATTAAAGTTATTAGAATTACAATCAGGGATAAAAAGTAAGATGCTATAAACTTGCTTAAAACTATTTTTTGACGGCGGACAGGAAAAGTAAATGAAAACTCAGAAGTGCCTTTATCTATTTCCCCAGAAACAATTGAAGCACCCAAAGAAAAAATCAAAATACCTACTATGCCAACCCATATAAATGAAAAATATTCAACAGACAAAAATCCTTCAATAGTATTAAGGCTGCTGGTGCTTATCCCAAGTGCCTCTTTTAAAACAGGGGGATATGCCTCGAGTAACTTTTCAAGTCCTGCAGTTTCTTTTTGTACAGTAGGGAAAATACCTACTATCAACATTCCGTAAAGTAAAACAATCAGGCTATATAATAAGATACTCCATTTATAATCCCAAAAAATTTTCTTAAAAAAAGAATAATTTATTGGTTTTTTACTTCTCATAATATTTTAAAAATACCTTTTCCAAATCAGGATAAGAAAAATAAATATCCTTTATCTTGTAATTGGCTAAAGTTTCTATAAGTAAATTTATAGCAGAACTTTTAGCATAAAGATAAAGAAAATTATCCTTTGCTTCTATAATTTCTATACCTGTAATTTCACAAAAATCCTCTTTTTTATAAGGTTCTTGAAAATGAATCTCTACTATTTTTCTTCTATGAGCTCTTAATGCCTCTATTGTTTCTACATTTACAAGATTCCCATCTTTCATGATTCCTATCCTGTCGCACACCTTTTCTACTTCAGGAAGATTATGAGATGAGAAAAAAATAGTCGTTCCTTTATTTTTTAAATCATGCAAAATCCTATAAAATTCATTCTGCGTCAGAGGATCAAGCCCTGACGTAGGTTCGTCTAAAATCAAAAGTCTTGGTTTATGAGCTAATGCTAATAAAATTCCTATTTTTTGCTTGTTACCCCTGGAGAGTTTTTTAAATGGTGTATTGAGCTCGCATTTTAATCTTTCTACAATTTCTTCTTTGAATTTACTGGGATTCTTTTTCTTATAAAATGGAGAAGAAAAATCTAAAAGTTTTTTCCCGGACATATTTTCATAGAGGTTTAAATCTTCAGGAAGATAGCCAATGTCGTAAAGTATATCTGTATAATTTTTTTTAACATCTTTTCCAAAAATAAGCACTTTCCCAGAAGTAGGGTATATAAGATGCAAAAGAAGTCTTATAGTTGTTGTTTTGCCGGCTCCATTAGGTCCTAAAAAACCGAAAATTTCTCCTTTTTTTACTTTCAGATTAAGATTTTCAGTCCCCCGAGTCTTTCCATAATATTTAGTTAGATTCTTTGTCTCAATTTCATCTAAAAGTTTAGTCTTCATTTTATTTTTTACCGGTTTAATTAATTATTTTATTGCCATATTAACATCTTACTTCTAAATGTCAAAATATTTTTGTAAATTCCCCTTATCTTCTCCAAAAAATTTCTGTTTGAGAACAAAATTTAGAAATAGAGTTAATTATTCGAAGGTCTCCTAAAGCATAATTTCTAATATGCATTGCTTAAAAGATTTATGTTGCCAATTCTAACCTTTTTTAATCCCTCTTCTTCAGCCGCTTTCCTGCACTCCTCAGCATGAGATCGAGAGGTAGTAGGAAGATTATGCATATAAAACTGAGGATAAAAGGCCAATAAAGAATAGGGAATATCAGGATTCAAAGAAGCGATAAAATGAGCAATGGATGAGACCTCTAAGCGGCTTTTTGCATAAACTCTCCTAATTCACATAGGCTAGAAGTCATCCTGCAGCGGGGTAGAGACCCAAGAAACATCTTCCCATAATGCCTGGTTTTAAGGCGGGGATCGAGGATAGCCACTATTCCCCTATCTTTTTTGCTTCTTATGAGGCGGCCAAAACCCTGTTTGAGTAGAATAATAGCCTGAGGAAGCTGGTAGTGGAGGAAAGGATTTTTATTCTGAGCTTTTAAAAACTCTATCTTAGCTTCAACAACAGGTTCATTGGGAACAGCAAAGGGAAGTTTGGTAATGATAACGCACTGCAAGGCTTCTCCTGGAACATCAACTCCTTGCCAGAAGGTGTTAGTTCCTAAAAGAATAGACCCCTTGCCTTCTTTGAACTCTTCTAAGAGTCTATAGCGAGGCATATCTCCCTGTCTTAAAATCTTGAGATTATTCTTCTCTTCTTTAATCTCTTCATAAATCTGATTTAACATCTGGAAACTGGTAAAGAGAATAAAGGTGTACTCCTTCACTATCTTGAGGATATTCTTAATTTCCCTGACCACCCGGGAGGAATAATGAGAGACTTCTCGCCAGGGATCAGGCATTCTGGAAGGAAGATAAAGAAGAACCTGATTCAAATAATCAAAGGGAGAATCAAGAAGAAGTTCCCTACCCTCTTTCAACCCTATTCTTTCCCTTATAAAGGTAAAATTTCTATTAGTAGCTAATGTAGCTGAGGTCAAAACAACCACTTTTATTTTATCAAAAACCCTCCTCTTTAACTGAAGAGCAATATCTATGGGAGCAGCATGTAAAGCATACCTCGCTATCTTTCTTTTTGAGGAAGCTTCTGCCCAATAGACATAATCCTCTTCTTCCTGCTCGATAATTCTTCTAAGATTATCCTTTATTCCTAAACAGCGGGATAGATGTGAGGAGATCTCTAACTTCATTTCCTCATTCTCGCCCTCTTCCGCCTCTTTGTCTAAGAGTAAATTTAAGGTAAAGATTAATCTGGAAAAAGGATCGTCTAAGAGGTTAGCCACAAATTTCTTTTCCTTAATTCTTCGCTTGACATTATCATCTCTCAGTTTATTTCTTAGGTTGGAAAAGAAAAGGTCGCTAGCTGCCCTCACTTCCCCAACCGACCCTTCTAAAAGATCTCTTTCCTCCTTTTTTAACTCTTTTATTCGAAAAATAAGGCCCTTCTCAGTACGGGGATTAAACAAAGAGTTTAAGAGAAATCTTATCCCCAGATTTGAAACTTCCATTCCTAAAAAGCTGGTAGCTACATCTTCTAGATTGTGAGCTTCATCGAAAACTACCCCTTTAAAGGAAGGAAGCACCTTCTCTTCTGAGGCGAGGTGAGCAAAGAAAAGATGATGATTAACTACTAAGACTTGAGATTTATGCATCTTCTTTCTAGCTTTGGTATAATAACAATCCCTTTGATGAGAGCAATTTTTCCCCATACAAAGATCGGCATTCCGACAAACCCTGCCCCAAACCTTGGCTGAGGGCTCAAAGCTTAGTTCCGACTTTAATCCCTTTTCAAGATAAGGTTGAGCCCGAAAAATTCCTTCCAATTCTTTAACTTCTTTTTTTGTATCTAACAACTCATAAGCTCTGGCTCGCTCAAGCCTTCTTAAACAAAGGTAATTCTCTGCCCCCACCACTAAAGCAAAATCAAAGTCCACCCCTAGCGTATCTTTTAAGAAGGGAAGGTCTCTTTTAACCAGTTGCTCCTGAAGAGTCTTGGTATAGGTAGATACAAGGACTCGCTTTCCTTCCTCGACAGTCCAGTAAATAAAAGGAACCAGATAAGCTAAACCTTTTCCGATGCCTGTTCCTGCCTCCACTATAAGATGTTCTTCCTTTTGGATAGCATCCTCTACTGCCTTCCCCATTTGGATCTGCTGAATTCTTTCCTCATAATTATCCAGCTTTTTGGCAACTACCCCTCCTTTTCCTAATATATCTTCCACTTTTATTCTTAACTTATTATTCAAAACTATAGAATTTTGCATTTTATTACTGCTCAGTTTCCTTCATCGCCCTTAAATACTCTCTGATAATCTCATGTGCCTTATCAGAATCTTCCTCCCCAACCATTACTCTTATTCCGCTGTCAAGGACTGCGGCGGGATATATTGTTCCCATATGCTTATCCAATAAGATACACTTTATACCATTCTCTTCCAGAATTGACTTTATGATATCTGCTTCAACTATAAATAAGGTTGAGTAAACTTGCACCATAACTTTTCCTTTCCAGAGACAATCTTATCTTTTCTCCCTTCTAGAGCCTTAATCTTCACAGAGTTCAGGATAAGAAAGCTCCCGAATTTATTCGTGAGAAGGAATTACCTTGATTATAGGTTATTCTTCCCCAAAGTCAAAAATCGTATCTCGTGAATGGCGAATAGTGGACAGTATTTGAAAAAGATAATCGTTGTGATATAATAAATAAAAATATCAAAGGCTAGCTGGTATGAATCGAACTGAATTTGAAGATATGATTGTGGAAGCTTTAGAAGGATTACCCAGAAGCTTGAGAGAAAAGATGGCCAATGTGGAAATTGTCATCGAAGATTCACCTCATGGAAAGGACTTAGAAGATTTGTTCCGTAGAAAAGACTCACCGAAAAGAAAAAAACATTTACCAAAAACTCTTTTAGGTTTATACCGGGGAATTCCCTTAACTAGAAGAGGGATCTACTACGGCTGGGTACTGCCTGATAAGATAACCCTTTACCAGAAGACAATAGAGGCAGTCTATGGTCAAGGGGAAAAATTGAAAAAAGGAATAAGAGAAGTTGTTTTGCATGAGATAGGGCATCACTTTGGTTTGAAAGAAGAGGATTTAAAATAACTCTTTTACAAACTCTGCTATTCTATCTAACCCTTTAGAGATAATCTCCATAGAGATAGCATAAGAAAGTCTAAGATAGTTATCAGCTCCAAATGCAGAGCCAGACACTACGGCTACATTAGCCTCGGCTAATAAAATCTCTGAAAGAGAGACTGAATCTTTCACTAACTGCCCTTTAAAGGTTTTTCCAATAATCTGTGATACATCAGGAAAAACATAAAAGGCACCCTGCGGCTTCAGACATGAAATTCCATTTATAGAATTTAGCCTCTCCACAATATAATCTCTTCTTTTTAAGAATTCAGCCACCATCTCACCAGAAAACTTCTCATGTCCCTCTAAAGCAGCCAAAGCTGCCTTCTGGGAAATAGAAGAAGGACCAGATGTGGAGTGACTCTGCAGGTTACTCATTACCTGGATAATCTCCTCTGGACCAGCAGCATAGCCTATACGCCAGCCAGTCATAGAATAAGATTTAGAGACACCATTTACAACAATAGCCAGTCTTTTTATCTCTTGCCCTAAAGAAGCAATACTTATATGCTCCTCTCCATCATAGATAATCTTTTCGTAGACCTCATCCGAGATACAAAAGATACCTCTTTTTATTAAGATGTTGCCAATAAGCTCTAACTCCTCTTTTGTATAAACCATACCTGTGGGATTAGATGGAGAATTGAGAATAAAAATCTTTGTCTTAGGAGTAATTGCCTCTTGTAACTGCTGTGGTGTAACCTTAAAATTATTTTCCTGAGTAGTCTCTACCACCACCGGTCTTGCTCCGGCAACTTTAATCATCTCAGGATAACTTACCCAGTAAGGCGAGGGCAGGATTACCTCATCGCCTTCGTTGCATAAAACAAAAATTGCATTAAAGATAGAGTGCTTTGCTCCACAGGAAACAAGAATTTCTTGCGGCAAATAGTCAAGATTATTATCGTGGTTGAATTTCCTGCAAATTGCCTCTTTTAATTCCTCCATCCCTGAGACTGGAGTGTATTTGGTAAAACCTTCATCCAATGCCTTTTTGGCTGCCTCTTTAATATGGACTGGTGTGTCAAAATCTGGTTCGCCTGTCCCAAAACCAATAACATCAATTCCTTCCTCCCTCATCTTTTTTGCCTTAGCAGTTATAGCCAGCGTCACTGAAGGACTGATTACACTTACTCTTTTTGATATAGACATATTATTCGTTAAAGTCCCTTCCCTGTGATTATTTCAAGAGCTTGAAGATATTTCTCAGTTGTCTTTAAGACTATTTCTTCGGGCAGTTTGGGAGCGGGAGGAGTCTTATCCCAGTCTAAAGTCTCAAGATAATCCCGCACAAACTGCTTATCAAAACTCGGCTGACTCCTGCCAGGTACGTATCCATCCTTTGGCCAGAATCTTGAAGAATCAGGAGTAAACACCTCATCAATAAGAATAATCTCATCTGCCACCTTGCCAAATTCAAACTTTGTGTCAGCAATAATGATACCTTTAGATTCTGCATATTGGCTTGCTTTTTTGTAGAGGGCAATACTTACATCCTTTAGTTTTGCAGCGAGAGCTTTTCCCATCTCTTTTTCAATATACTCTTGTGCAACGTTAATATCGTGTCCTACATCCTCTTTTGTTGCAGGGGTAAAAATGGCTTGAGGCAGTTTCCCTGATTCCTTTAAACCTTTTGGTAATTTTATCCCACAGATAGATTGCCTCTCTTTATATTCCTTCCAGCCCGAGCCGGCCAGATAACCTCTCACCACACACTCAACGGGTATGGGCTCTGCTTTTTTTACTAACATTGAGCGGCCTCGTAATGTTCCTTTGTGCTTGGCTAGCACCTCTGGAAAATCATCTACATTGGCTGTGATTAAATGATTGGGAATAATATCCTTTGTAAATTCAAACCAAAATACTGAAAGACGAGTTAAGACTTTTCCCTTATGAGGAATATTTGTCGGCAACACCACATCAAAACAAGATATCCTATCCGTAGAAATAATTAAAAGTTTATCTCCCAGATTATAGACATCCCTGACCTTTCCTCTTTTAAAAAGCTCAATGTCACCGAGATAAAATGTGCGATAAATCGCACCGCTACTTATGGGTCGATTTGCCATTTTTCAAAATACACTCGGGGCTATATAATCTCCATACTTTACCCTTGCCTCTTGCAATCTCTTTTTCTGTTCTTCAAGAACCCTAAATAAAGCAGCCGGTGTATCGGGTGCTTTTATTTTATAGATATTGATGATTCTTTTGATTTTGGCAAGGTTTTCCGGAATCCTTAAGGTAAATTGCCTTGTATAATCTTCTTCTCTGTAATTCTTATCAAGAACTTCAGAAAATAATCTTTTAAGGTCTTCGTATTTTGGAATATAACCTGCAGGAGTTTTAATTGCCTCTACATCATCATTAACCCGCAGCTCCATCCACTTAATCCAGACTCGTTTATCTTCCATTCCAGTTATATATTTGCCATCTTTATTCTTCAGGAAGTAATTAACGGAAAAAATAGAGGGCGGAGTATTTACAGAATCAACAAACTTAAGATGATTATTAATATATCTACCAAGAGGAATAGAAACAAAATCAAGGTTCGACATAGGATTGAATTGTCGAACGCCCTCCTTTCCCAAGGTTGCAGCAGTGGTCTCTGATTCTAAAGATGCCCCCATCGTTATTACTCCATGAGTCCAGTCAAAAGCTTCCTGCACCGGAGGCCAGATACTGGAGTCCCTTCCGCCATAGACTATACCCTTTACCTCTACACCACAAGGATCGTCTAATTTGGAGTCGAGATTTTTAAGAGCATAGAGGCTCACTGTATAGCGTGCGTTTTTATGAGCATGAGAAATTTCATTCTCCCAGGAATCCTTTTTTCCTTTATACCATTCACCGGAATAATTAATTCCCTTTTCAGGCATTCCTCTTCCATCTCCAAGCCAGTAAGGAATCATCTCCTCAGTTACCAGAATATTGGAGAAAATCACCTCTTCTTCAGAATTGAGAGCTTCCCAGATTACAGGGTCATTTTTCGGGTTAACATCCCGGATAATTCCAAAAATTCCGCATTCAACATTTGCAGCATAAATTTTCCCATCTTTTTTTCTTAAATAAGCTATATCATCACCAACAATAGTTTCACCTTCTAGCATAGCTGTTGAGGTCTTCCCGCAAGCGCTTGGAAAAGCACCGGCAAAGTAGGTAACCCTTCCCTTCCTGCTATGAACACCCATAAGTAACATATGTTCTGCAAGCCAGCCTTCCTGTAGTGCTTTATGGATGGCTAATCTTAAAGAAAGTTTTTTAAGACCAATAGTATTTCCACCATATTGAGTATTTACACTATAAACAATATTATCTTCGAGGTCTATATATATCCTGCGTTTATCCACATTTTTACTTACCCCATTTTCCAAAACACCTGCACCGTGAACATATCTGAAAAAATCTTCAGAATCTCCAAGTTTTCTAAACTCTTCATATCCAGCCCGATAAAGAATATATTCTGAATGTGCAACATAACCCGAATCGGTTATTTGAAGGCAGGGAATAGAAAACTCAGAATTCGTCGGCCCAAGACAGAAGAATAAAACATACATCTCTTTACCCACCATAATATCCTTCAGATATTCATGGATTTCCCTTAAACCCTTTTCTTTGTCTATAGCATTAAGACTAGAGCCTAGATCTACTCCAGGAGGAAGAAGATACCTGGTTTGAGCCTTATCCCTTGCCTGATCGTTATATCCATCGAAATGAACTGTATGGCCTTCAATGACGAGTTTTTTTTCTTCTCCTTTTTCCAATGCCTCATTTCTGATATGCTGTCTATCTTCAAGGGAATCATTGCCAATAAAAACAGAATCAGGATTGCAGAGCTTTGTATATTTTGCAATAAAATTATGCAACTTTGGATTATTCAACCCTATCAGCTTTTTATAGCTTTCTTTGCTGCACTTTGCTTTAAGTAACTCGATATTTTTTTCTTTCACTTCTCTCTCCTCCTCTTTAGTGGTAAGCAATAAGCTGTATTCTATTATAGAAAAGAATTTAGTCAACCCTTGAATTTGCTAGGTTTCTCATAATTAACTTTTTAATTTTTTAGCCAATAAAGCTACCCTCTTTCCTAGCTTCGCATCATTCTCCTCCCTAAAAATAATTTAAGTGCATTTTTTCTTTTACTAATTTTAATGTCTTTTTAGCAACACTTCTAGCTTTTTGGCTACCTTCAAATAGAATTTCTTCAACTAATTTTGGTCTTTCTTGATAATGTTGTCTTTTTTCTTGAATAGGCGCCAATATTTTAGCTATACTTTCAACTAACTCTTTTTTGCATTGAACACAACCTCTAGCCCCACTCCTGCACTCTTTTTCAATTATATCTAACTCATCTGTGCCAAACATTTTATGGTAGTCATAAATTACACAGACCTCTGGATGTCCTTTGTCCTTAAGGTAAATCTTTTTTGTATCGGTTATGGCTGATGTAACCTTTTTTTTAATTATTTCTGGTGGGTCTACTAAATATATAGCATTGTTTAAACTCTTGCCCATTTTAGCTCTATCTAATCCTCTAATGCGAGGAAACTGACTAACCTTAGCTTCAGGCTCTTTTAATGTTGGCCCATAAATTTGATTAAATTTTCTAACTATTTCCCGGGCTTGTTCAATTTGTGGTAATTGATCCTCTCCCACCGGTACTAAATCAGCCTGGAATGCAGTAATATCAGCAGCTTGGCTAACTGGATATCCAAGGAATCCAAATGTCACATTGTCACCAAACAACTCTTTTTTCTGTTCTATCTCTTCTTTAACTGTTGGATTTCTCTGTAATCTAGTAATTGTAACTAAATTAGAATAAAAAACAGTCAGTTCTGCTATTTCTGGAATTAAAGATTGAATAAAAATAGTTGACTTGTTTGGATCAATACCAGCAGCAAGGTTATCCATTGCCACTCCATAAACATTTTTTCGTACTTTTTCTGGATTTTGGAAGTTATCAGTTAAAGCCTGTACATCAGCAATTATGACAAAAGTATCGTATTCGTCTTGAAGTGCCACGCGATTTTTTAAGGCACCAAAATAGTGTCCTATGTGCAAGGGGCCAGTTGGTCTATCTCCTGTTAAAATACGTTTCTTCATCTATAACCTCCAAAATTATATTTAAGCATTTTGCTAGGAAAACTTACCTGTTACGAATTATTATATAAGAAAATCTTAATTAAAACAAGATAATCACGGTAAATGAAGCTGGACATTAAACTTGCATTTAATGGAATTTTATGATAGAATATATTGACTGAGAAACCAGGATAAAGAGCAGTGGCAGAAAACCTAATCCCATAATAAAGAATAGAAACAGAATCAGAAAATGAAAAAGAAAATTATCCTCCTTATAATTATCATTCTCCCCTTAATAATGTTGGGCGTTTTCTATTTTTCTTCTCTCCAACTACCTTTCTCATCGCTGCTTTCTTCTCCTTCTTCTAAGGAGGTTCCTGAAATCCCCGAAGATGACTCAGTACTCCTTGCCTCTGCTACCATTCGTCATAGTGAAACTATCTATGAATCCCTTCTTTCTGCCGGTCTTTCTCCACAAGATATCTACTCCCTCACCCAGGCATTGAAACCTTTATTTAACCCAAAGAGGTCTAAGCCTGGTGACCTTCTCAAGCTAAAAAAAAGTCCAGATGGCCGTATCATCTTTGAATACTTTCCCGATTCTCTTGAATACTATCTTGTAGAGGAGTCAGAAGATGGAAGCTTCTCAGCTTACAAGAAGGAAGTCCCGCGACACAAAGTCATCGTAGGAGCAAAAGTGAGCCTTCAATCCTCTGTTTATGAGTCAATGCGAAAGGAAGGGCTTGACTCTGAACTAATCAATCGTTTTGCCGATATATTTGCCTGGGAGATAGATTTTTTCACTGACCCTCGAAAAGGCGATACCTTCGAGCTTATATGGGAGCGATATCTCTCCTTCGAAAGTAAGATTCTTATGGAAGGAAAGATTCTGGCTGCTCAGTATATTAACACTAAGAAAACCTATACGGCTATACTATTTAAGGACGAAAAAAATCATTATGATTATTATACACCCGAGGGAAATTCGCTGCGCCGATCATTTCTCCGCTCTCCCTTAAACTACACCAGGATAAGCTCTCGCTTTTCCTACCGTAGACTCCATCCTATCTTAAGAATCTACCGTCCCCACCTGGGTATCGATTATGCTGCCCCTATAGGAACACCAGTTTCAACGGTTGCCGATGGAACAGTAACCTTTGTGGGCTGGAAAGGAGGTTTTGGGAGGTTCATTAAGATAGAACACCGACAAGGCATTACCAGCAGCTATGGCCATTTATCTGGCTATGCTAAAGGAATGAAAAAAGGGAAAGAAGTAAAGCAAAACCAGGTAATTGGATACGTAGGCTCAACAGGCTTATCTACTGGTCCTCATCTTGATTTTCGCATCACCAAAAATGGCCGTTATGTCGATTTTCTGAGGGAGGAATTCCCTACCGCTAGCTCGATAGAACCAATACATTCTGATGAGTTTAACCAAATAAGCCAAAAATATCAGATACAACTCCATACCCTCCTTGAGCGCCCCGAAAGCATCTATATTTTCCCTCCAGACTCCTTTGACCACCTTCGATAATCGGCAAGATGCCAGTCTTTCTTTGAGCCATCTTTTCCCATAGCCAAATCCTCAATGCCGCATTTAGGATGGGTACAGTGCAGGCAGTCACCAGCACACTCACTGGCAGGATAAAATTTCTCTTTTTCTCTTTTATAGATAGGTATATCAATACCCTCACAGTTACGAGAACTCATAAATTCTTGATTCAGACCTCTGATTTCTCCTTTTTTAATTTCATACTCCATACACAGAGCAAAGGTTAGATTTTTCCTCTCGCAGATATTGCGCAGATTATCGAAAATCCTTTTCCGATAATCTATTTTGGCATGAAGGTATCCGTCAATGTTTTCCTTGTAAAGTTTTTGGTAATCCCACTTTTTCCCTGGCCCGAAATGCCTTTTTAGAGTCTCTAAAACCTCTGCCTTGATTCGAAGGGGAATATCAAGAATACTGGCAACAATATGGCCCGCTCCCGAGGATCTAGCCCTCTCCACCAGCTCTGCCAGATCTTTTTTCTTATCAGTAATATAAGGAAAGATAGGGTCAATACGGCAGACAGCAAAAATCCCCTCTCTAGCTAGTTTTTCTAGGTTACGAAAAAGAGTTAAGGTAGAAGCACCCTCGGGAACTAGAACTTTTCTTAAACCTTCGTCAATAGTAAGTATGGAAACCTGACCAAAGGAATGGGGTTGCATCTTTACCAGATCAATAGCTTCCTGGGGAATGGAAGCTTTGGTGATAAATTCAATAGGAATGTTTCTTTCCACAAAAACCTTGATTATCCTCTCTGAAAGATGGTATTTCTCATTTAAGGGCTGGAAGGGGTCAGTAACCGGGCTAAGATAACCAGGGACAGCAACATTTATAGAATCAAGCTGCTCGGCTACTGTCCTGTCAAAATCCTTAGCTACGGTGATTATGCCCTTTTCACGAAAGATGCGAAAATATCCGGGGAAGGCCCGAGTATAGCAGAAAAAGCAGCCTATCCCACACCCATTATAAGGATTGATGAGTAGTCTCTCTGAGGTACACTCTCTTTTGCCCGGCCACCAGCCATGCAGCTCCTTTTTCGTGGAAATAAGAATATGTGCTTGAGGCTCTTCAATGACCTCGTATTCCTTTTTATTGAAGGTTATCTTCATTTTCCCAGAAACATTCTTATAAAATTATCCCCCTTTAACAGTCCTAAACTACCTTTGGCGCAGGAAAATTCATCAAACTGACTAACCTCGTCGGCTTCTTTTTGCGGGTCATATATCAAAAAAGGCACTGCATCAGCAACATGTGTCCTCATGCTGACAGGAGTGAAATGATCTGGTAGTAAAGCAATATGGATATCCTCATCAATACTATCTAACACTCGCCCTACTAGTCTTTTATCAAAATATTCAATAGTTTTAATTTTTAAATCAAGATCACCTTCATGACTAGCCTCATCACTGGCCTCAACATGAACCCAAACCAGATCATAACTCTTTAAAGCTTTCAGGCAAGCATCGGCTTTTCCTTCATAGTTAGTATTGTAAAGTCCTGTTGCACCTTCTACATCTATTACATCAAAGCCTGCATAAATACTCACCCCTTTAATGAGATCAACGGCTGCTATTACTGCTCCTTTTATCCCGAATCTTTCCTGAAACGTTTTCATCAGCGGCTTCTTGCCTGCTGACCAGGGCCAGATCATATTAGCCTTATCTTTACCTTTTTTTGCTCTTTCAAGATTAACAAGGTGCCTCTCTAGAATGCTCTGGGAGGTAATTATCATTTTATTTAAAAGATTCGCCGTTTTCTCTGCCTCTTTATCTTTTGCTCTAACCAATACTTTAGTGATGGACCTACCCAGAGCATCATGGGGTGCAGTGCACTCAACATTAGCAGAAAACTTTCCTCCTCTCAGAACTAAGAGATGTCTATAACTTACACCGGGATAGAACTTAATATACTCAGTACCTAATTTATGGTTGATTGTCTTAATTAACTCTATTGCCTCCTTAGTAGTAATATGACCGCCCGAATGACTCTTTATTTTATTATTCCTTACACAGATGATATTACATCTAAAGGCTACATCTTCGGAGCCTAATTCAATACCCATACTTGCTGCCTCCAGAACTCCTCTTCCCTGAAAACAGATTCTGGGATTATATCCCAGAATAGATAGATTAGCTACTGCCGAGCCTCTAGGCATTCCAGGAGGAATAGTAATGAATCTACCACATCTTCCCTTTTTAGCCAATTCATCCATATTGGGAGTATCTGCTGCCTGCAAGGGTGTTTTGCCGCCTAATTTCTCCAGAGGATAATCAGCCATCCCGTCCCCGATAAGAAGTAGATATTTCATTCAAGAACTCTCTTAACAGCTTCCAGGTCAGCCTCAATCTGGATTGGCTTATTAGCATAATTTGATTTGATCCCTTTTAATTTGCCTAAATGATAGTTAACCACAGCGTCGGGGTCCTTTAGCAGGTTCCCTGTTAAGATAGCCACCACCTTCTCATCTTTATTAATAATACCAGCCCTAACCAATTTTCTTACTCCGGCTACACTACAGCAGGAGGCCGGTTCTGCCCCAATCCCTGAAGCATCAACTACAGCCTTAGCATCCATTATCTCCTGGTCAGTTACCTCTTCCACCACACCCCTGCTCCACTCTATACCTCGAATTGATTTTTTCCAGCTAACTGGATTACCTATCTTTACTGCCGTAGCAATTGTCTCTGCTTTAACTGCCTTAAAAGAAGTTTTATTCTTCCACATTCTATAAAGAGGATTTGCCCCATGAGCCTGTATTACAGCTATTTTGGGAACTTTCCCAATTATCCCGAGCTCATATAACTCTTTAATGCCCTTACTTAAGGCAGTATTATTTCCTAAATTGCCACCGGGCAGGACAATCCAATGAGGAACCTGCCAGCCTAATTGCTGCAAAATCTCAAAGCCAATAGCTTTCTGACCCTCTATTCTAAAAGGATTGACAGAGTTTAATAAATAGATTTTGAGTTCCTCACAGACTTCTTGCACTAGCTGCATAGCATCATCAAAGTCACCTTTTATCTGTAAGGTTTTTGCTCCATAGGCAAGAGCTTGAGCCAGTTTCCCAAAGGTAATCTTTCCCTCCGGAATAAAGACGATACTCTCCATTCCAGCCATAGCAGCGTAAGAAGCCATTGAAGCGGAAGTATTTCCTGTAGAAGCACAGGCTACCCTTTTGAAACCGAGCATCTTTGCCGCCGAGATGCCGCAGGTCATTCCCCTATCCTTAAAAGATGCAGTAGGATTCTCCCCTTCGTGCTTTAATAATATTTCTTTAAGCCCGGCATACTCTCCTACTTTTTCAGCTTTATAAAGATTAGTATTCCCTTCAGGTTTAGAAATAATAAATTTATCATCGACATCTAATATGAGCTCCTTATACCTCCAAACACCGGAATTATAAGGGAACTCTTTTCTAGTAAGCCTCTCATCGAATAACTTCCGGGAAAGCTTTTTCTTTAACGCCTCCAGAGGGTGAACCACCTCCAATAGCTCCCCACAATCACACCTATATCTAGCCTCATCTATGGGATATTCCTCCCCACATTCAATACACCTTAGTCTCATAGAAACCCCCTAGTTTAAAATTAATTTACCACAGTCCTGACAAAAAGCAAGCTAACCTGCCCACTTACCCCGATTGCTCTTGTTT
>DAOWIY010000109.1 GCA_030640665.1 Clostridia bacterium | reverse complement strand
TTTCCTGGCTCGCATTATAGACTTCAAAAATAAAATTCACCTTAGCCTTGGTTTTAATCTTGAGACAAAAAAAAGATATCTTACTCCAGGCAGAGTAGATGAAGATACTCAAAGCTGGAAGCTCTTCACTCAGATGGAATACAAGGTACATGATAATGTTCAGCTCAGGCTAGGATTAGAAGGAGGGTATCTGGAGGATAAAGTCAGGGCAGGAGAGGATCATTATTTCTGGGGCGGCTCAGCCCGAGTGGAGATAAGGTTTTGAGTGCCAGCAGTTCATCTGTCCTTACTGCAGAAGCTCCGTCTATCCGCTAGAGAAAAAGAGAAAAATAATTCTTTTTTAATACCCACTCTGTCATAGGATTTCCCCCCAAGGAATTTTCAGACTAAAACAAACTCCTCATAGTGTAAAATAATTACGAATTATTAGGAGCGTGTTCACGCTAGAATAAACAATATCCCTTTTATTTCTCCTGAAAATCCCTTAAAGCCTAAGTTTACTTTCAATTTCTCTGATTTCACCTCCGGGGATTGACATTCAATAAATTTGTATTATACTTATGTTAAACTTGTATGATATACCTTAAAAAGTTTGATATTGCTGCAAAATCGGAGGTGAAAGGTGAGAATTGGACGCCGTATAAAGTTTTTAAGAAAGAAAAAGGGACTTACCCTTGAAGAATTATCAGAAAAATGTGGTCTCTCAAAAGGCTTTTTAAGCCAGGCAGAAAGAGAGCAAACCCTTCCTTCAGTATATTCCTGTAAGAAAATAGCCGATGGTTTAGGGTATCATATAATATCCCTTTTCTTTGACGACGAATTGGAAGAGAAAGAACAACTCTCTCTTCAGAAAAACTTCCATAATAATTTAGTAAAAGTAGTTAAAAAAAATAAGAGAAAAATTATGATTTTTCCCGATTCCAAAACAACATATGAACTTCTCTCTCCTGATTTAAGACGAAAGATAGAGTTTTTGTATACAAAAGCAGACCCAGATTCTACAAGCGGCGCTGAAGCAGTTTCTCACGAGGGAGAAGAATGCGGAATAATTCTTAAGGGTTCTATGGAATTTGAAGTTGGGGGAGATAAATACCTTATTGAAGAAGGTGATAGTATTTATTTTCCGAGCTCTCTACCTCATCGCTGGAAGGTAATAGGAAACTCTCCCGCAGAGACTGTCTGGGCTATTACTCCTCCTTCTTTTTGATTTATAAAAAAGTACTAGAATACCCCTCAACTTGCTGAGGGGATGAATGACAGGGGTTATAAGGGGTATAACGCCTCATCTCAGGGAATAGGAAGCCAGGGTAATAAGTAATTTTAAAAGGAATTCTTATATGAAGTTTTCAAAAAGAGTAGTGGTTGCCTTAGGGGGTAATGCTATTCTCCGACCGAAAGAGAAGGGTAGCTCTGAGGAGCAGTTCAACAACGTAGAAAAAACCTGCAGGCAAATTGCAGGGATGATCAAGAAGGGTTTTAAGGTAGTCATCACCCATGGAAATGGCCCTCAAGTAGGAAATATACTTATGCAAAATGAGAACGCTAAAGATATTGTTCCTGCTATGCCTTTAGATGTTTGTGGAGCAGAAAGTCAGGGTCAAATCGGGTATATGATTCAGCAGAGATTAGATAATCTCTTTAAGGAGATGAGCATCCCCTATTCTGTAGCTACTATTATTACGCAGGTAGTAGTGGACAAGAACGATTCTGCTTTTACTCACCCTACAAAACCCATAGGCCCTTTTTATACTGAAAAAGAGGCAAAAGAGTTTATAAAGAAGAATCAAAAGGAGAAATGGATAGAAGATAGTGGTAGGGGATGGAGAAAGGTTGTTCCCTCACCTGAGCCCATAGGAATAGTAGAAAAAGAAGCAATTAAAGCTTTATTGGAGAAAGATGTTGTAGTTATTGCCTCTGGAGGAGGAGGAATACCGGTTATTAAAAAAGATGGAGGATTCCAGGGAGTAAAAGCAGTAATTGATAAGGACTTAGCTGGAGAGAGGTTAGCTTCGGATGTAAGAACTGATATTTTTATGATGTTGACAGATGTTCCCAAGGTGGCTATAAATTTTGGCAAATCTTACCAAAAAGATTTAGACAGGATGAATCTCTCCCAAGCCAAAACTTACTTAAAAGAAGACCATTTTTCTCCAGGAAGCATGGGTCCCAAAGTAAAAGCAGCTATTAAATTCGTAGAATCGGGCGGAGAGTATGCCATAATCTGTTCTTCAAAGCAGGCTCTGGATGCTCTTGAAGGAAAAGCAGGGACCCGGATTGTAGCTTAAGGGAAGATAAACAATCTTTCTTTTTGATTTTTTAGAAAAACAGATTATTATCTCTAAAATAGAGAAAAGGATACTAAAAGTTATACCTTTTTTATGGAAGGAGTTCTAAAGTGGAAATGCTAGGAGAAGCTATGATTAGTGGAATTATCATGGGCTCTTTATTCGGTGCAATGGCTGTAGGTCTAACTATTATCTATGGAGTAATAAAGATGTTCAACTTTGCCCATGGAATAATAGCTATATTAGGAGCTTATCTTGCATGGTGGTTGTTTTCCTCAGTCCATTTAAATTTAATAGGGGCCATTGCTTTTTCGTTTTTTTTAATGCTTCTCGTAGGCATATTAATTTTCACATTAATAATACGTGTTTTACTTCGAACGCCAAGATGGCCATACAGTACAATAATTGCAAGTATTGGACTTGGTATATTTTTACAAAATCTGCTCCTTCAAATCTTTGGCCCTAGAATAAAAAGCATGCCCGTCTTTTTTGAAGGTAATATAAAAGTTGGTGGAATAACGATAGGCTGGCATGAAATTAGTTTAATTTTAATTGTTCTTTCTTTAATGTTAATCCTCAGGATTTTCTTTAAAAAAACCACACTTGGAAATGCTATGCGTGCAGTAGCTCAAAGTCCTGAAGGAGCCAAAATCGTTGGCATAAACACGCTAAAGATATTTAGTTATGCATATATGATGGGTATAGCTGTAACAGGACTAAGTGGTGTATTCCTGAGTACTAAATGCTATGTAATTCCTCATCGAGGGTGGGATTGGATGGTTAAAGGTTTTATAATAGTAGCATTTGGTGGATTAGGAAATGTAATGGGAGCTTATTACGCTGCCTTACTCTTGGGAATTTTGGAAGCTTTAGTTGTTACATACGTTGGAACAGTTTGGGTATGGAACTTCTGGTTTGTCTCATTCTTAGTCATATTATTAATAAGACCGGAGGGTTTACTTGGTGGAAGAATGGGGTAATTTTGTAATGGAAATTGAAATTAATTTTTAAAAAGGAGAGAAAATGCTAAATAAGATTGGATGGAAGAAAATGGCTATTTGGTTGAGTTTATTAGTTATTGTCCTTTACCCTGTATTTTTTCATAGTAATTCGTATATTATGCATATATTTATTCTGTTTTTTTGTTGGGCGGTACTGGCTTCTTCGTGGAATCTTCTCTTTGGGTATGCTGGCATTTGGTCTTTAGCTCAAGTAGGAGTTTTCGTAATTGGTGCTTATTCATCGGGAATGATGGCAAAGTTTACAGGAATTTCTCCCCTTATTTGTATTCCATTAGCAGCAATCCTGACAGCTTTAATAGTTACTTTATTTGTTGGTCTGCCGAGCTTAAGACTAAAAGGCATTTATATATGCGTTTTCTCTTTGATGTTTGCTGATGCACTCCCATCGGTTTTAACACAAACAAGAAAATGGACAGGGGGAGGTAGAGGATTCCATGACATACCCCCTCTTTGGAACAATATCAGCAGGGTTCATTATTATTACGTCGGTTTTGCTATATTCTTGATTTCCCTTTTTATAATTTATAAAATTGTAAATTCTTCTACGGGAAAAGCATTTATTGCTCTTCGCGATTCAAGGGATTTCGCCTTATCTCTTGGAATAAATGAGTACAAGGAAAGACTTAAAGTTTTTGCTCTCTCCTCCTTTTTCGCTGGTTTAGCCGGTGCTTTCTATGGTCATTACCTTGGACATATTTCCCCTAGTTCATTGGGTATTAGTCCGTTTTTACTTGCTATAGCTATGATGGAGATGGGAGGGTTAGGAAGATTTCCTGGGGCTGTAATAGGTGCTGTAGTATTAGTTTTTGGGAGTGAGCTACTACGATTAACAGGAATGTCTCGTCTCACTATATTAGGAGCGGCGGTTGTCCTTATAATGTTATTTATGCCCAAAGGCTTGATGCAAATTGTTGATATAATAGATAATATAAAGTTAAGGAAGAATGCTATAATAAAATAGAAAAATCAATGGGAAAGAACAGAATGAAAATAGCTGGAAGGAGGTGAAAAATTAGTTAATTAGTAAAAGAAAATTTAAAAGTATTTTTCAAATAAGGAGGAGAGAAAATGTTGGTTAAAAGTAGGAAATTAAAGATTTTTCTGTTAACTTTACTAACTTTTAGTATAGGTTGTTTGTTTATTAGCGGATTAGCAGCAGGGGTAGAGCCGATAAAGATAGGGGCACCTTTACCGCTAACAGGTTTTTGTGCAAGTGATGGAGAAGACATGCTAAGAGCGTTACAGCTGGGAGTAGAAGAGATAAATGCGCAGGGGGGTGTATTGGGAAGACCTTTAGAGCTTATAACTGGAGATATAGGAGACTTGGAGGCAGAAAAAATATCAGCTGTTGGAGAAATGCTTATAGGGCGTGGTGTAGATTTGGTTATTACTGGATATACTGACGGAGGAGTGGATACGATGGTTTTCGGACAATACGATGTACCTTTTATACATGGGGATACGATGCTGCTATCTACACAACCTGTTATGGAAAATCCTGAAAAATATTGGAATGTATTCCAATTCGATCCTAATGAGACATCTTATGGCTATGATGCTGTAAAGCTTTTTGGTGTTCCTGAAAAGATGGGCTACGAAGCTCCAAACAAGAAAGTAGCGATTATAGTCGCAGATTACGTTTACAATATAGAAGCTCAAGAGATTTTTGAAACGAAGGCCATAGCCCAAGGTTACGAAGTAGTTATTAAGGAGTTGGTCACCCTTGGTGGGAATTTAGAGTGGGGCCCTGTTCTTGCAAAAATTATGCAGGAGAAGCCAGCTTTTGTAACTTTTTGGGATTTAGATGCTGCTGATGCAGCCCGATTTATGCTCCAATGGAAAGACAGATTTATGGCTAATCCTATGGATACATTGGTTTTTGTGCGGTATACTCCTAATATTCCTGAGTTTCTCGACTTAGTAGGAGATGCTGCTGATGGGGTACTATGGGTAGTTAATATGAAACCTTATGGACCTGATTATGAGGCTTACGAAGCAAGATGGATGGAAAAATTTGGAGCACCTGTTGGGGGTGCTTATGGAGGTTATCTCCGAGAGGGATTAGAGATTTGGAGAGAAGCAGTAGAAAGAGTCGGCGATGTAAAAAAGTATCGAGAAATTTGCACCAGCATAAAAGAATACCCTTATCAATGCAAGTACAGTAACAATCTTATTGTCTTCGACCCTCACTATCAATGTGCGATACAAGGAGAAGGTTTGACGCCTGTTGTGTGGCATCAAATACAGAATGGAAAACACTACATGGTGGCCCCGGAAATCTGTAAAGAAGCCGAAATGGAGCTTCCTCCGTGGATGGAAAGTAAATAAATTTCTTAACATAATGAAGGAAGCTATGATGATTCATAGCTTCCTTCATTGAAGGAGTAGTTATATGGTTCTTAAAACAGAGGGGGTAAGCAAATATTTTGGGGACTTAAGAGCTGTTGATAATGTTGATTTAGAGATAGAAGAAGGTGAAATATATGGTATAGCTGGCCCGAATGGTGCAGGGAAAACTACTTTATTTGATGTCATTTCGGGGTTATGGCCACCTTCATCTGGGAAAGTAATATTTAAAAACGATATTATCAGTGGACTTAAGCCATATCAAATTTGCCATAAAGGAATCGCGAGAACATTTCAGATATCAACTGTCTTCGCAACCTTAACTGTGCTTGATAATATAAAGATAGGGGCAGTCTTTGGCGCAAAAACAAAAAAACTAGATTCCTCTCATATAAATGAGATAATAGAGTTTTTAGGAATCCAAAATAAGAAGGATACTATAGCACAAAATTTGGAACTTTATACAATAAAATTAGTAATGTTAGCTGCGGCGTTAGCTACAGATTGTAAGCTTTTGTTATTAGATGAACCCATGGCTGGGCTAACTATAGCTGAAATAGATAACTTTCTACAAATTATTCGGAAAATGAATAAAGAATGGGGTATAACTATAGTGATTATTGAGCATTTAATTGATACACTTATTGATATCTCTGACAGGATTATAATTCTTGATGGAGGGAAGGTGATTTATAAAGGATTACCTGAAGAGTTAACCAAGGATAAAAAAGTAATAGAAGTCTATTTGGGGAAGGGAGAGGAATAATGTCTTTACTTGAGGTGCATGAAATTAACAGCTCTTATGATAATATTCAGGTATTAAATAAAATTTCTTTAGAGATTAATAATTCCGAAACTGTTTGTATCTTTGGACCGAATGGTCACGGAAAGAGCACCTTGCTCAAAGTAATATATGGTTTGCACCGCTCTTCCTCAGGCTATATAAAATATAACGGCAGAGAGATAACTAACTTGCCATCCTATGAAGTTATTAAAATGGGAATAGTATACATACCCGAGGAGAGATATCTTTTCCCTGAAATGACAGTAATGGAAAATCTTAATTTAGGTGCTTACAATCTTAACGCTCGGAAAGATATTAATAAAAATAGAGAATTTGTCTTTCATCTATTTCCAAGATTGAAGGAGCGAAAGAACCAGTTATGTTCAACATTGAGCGGAGGAGAAAGGCGCATGGTAGCAATCGGAAGAGGCTTAATATCTTCTCCTGCCTTTTTAATGCTGGATGAACCTTCGCTTGGATTAGCTCCAGTTCTTAAAAAGGCGGTATTCGAGAAAGTTCAACAAATTATTGAAGAGGTAAAAATTACTGTACTTATAGTTGAACAAGAAATTGAATACGCACTAAAATTAGCTGATAGAGCTTATATGTTGAAAAAGGGTGAGATAGTATTTGAAAGAGAGAAAGAAAACTTAAATATTGAGGATATAAAAAAGGCATATTTCTAACTGTCAAAATAGCAGTTAAGTGAGATAACGCGGGTAATTTGACTTCACATATGATATAAAAGAAAGGAGAAAAGGGGAGGGGTATGAAAAAAGATTATATTGACATTCAAGATTTTACCGCTGAGGAATTAAAAACCCTTATAGAGTTAACTGGTATTGTGAAAAAGGCAAGCAAAGAAAGAGCTTTATCTGATTTGCTTTACAAAGCTTCTTTAGCTATGATTTTTGAAGAACCCTCAACAAGAACGAGAGTATCTTTCGAGGTAGCTATGACTCAACTGGGAGGTCATGCTATTTATATGAAGCCGGGAGAGATTCACTTAGGAGCAAGAGAGACAATTGGGGATACGGCTCAAGTCCTGAGCAGAATGTGTGATGGAATAGAGGCAAGACTTCTAAAACATAAGGATATGGTTGAGCTTGTGAAGTACGCAAGTGTTCCTGTAATAAGTGGGCTCACTGATTACCAACATCCAGCTCAGTCTCTTTGCGATATATTTACTATATACGAAAACACAAGAAAGATAAAAGGAGTGAATCTAACATTTATTGGTGATAGTACAGAGAATTTTAATTCTCTGCTTTTTATCTCTTCAAAATTAGGTTTAAATTTTTATATGGCTTCACCTAAAAAATATCAGCCTAAAGAGACTATTCTTAATGAAGCTCTTAAGAATGCAAAGGAAAGCGGGTCAAAAATAGTTATTACTGAAGATCCGAAGGAGGCTGTTTCGCATGCAGACTTTGTCTACACTGATCTATGGTGGTGGGTAGGACAGGAAGATGAGGTAGAGGAAAGAAGGGCAGCATTTATGCCTAAATATCAAGTAAATGAGAAACTTATGAAGCTGGCATCACCACACGCTAAATTTATGCATTGTCTTCCTGCAAGTAGAAATACCGAAGTAACCGATAATGTAATAGACAGCGAACAATCTATCGTTTTTGATGAAGCAGAAAATCGCCTGCATACAGAGATGGCCTTATTAGTTGCTTTTATAGGGAAAACTCTAAAAGCTCGGGGAAAAGATAAAGAAAATATATATGATAAAGAGATAGACAGAGTAATGGAGAAACTTTCTTGAGATATTAGGAAAGTAGAGTGTGTAACACAGCAGCGAACTTTACATGCCGGCTTAGAAGACATCTTCTAAGTCGGCATTTGTAAAAAAATCATCTCTAAGTAGAAAAGGAGGAAGAAATGAGAAGTATTGAAGAGCTGGGAAAGGAATATAGAAAAAGGACGCCAAAATCTTTGGAGTGTTTTGAAAGAGCCAAGAAGAGTCTTCAAGGAGGCGTAGGGAGCAATTTTCAAGTTATTGAGCCATATCCAATGTTTATTGACCATGCAAAGGGGAGTAAATTTTGGGATGTAGATGGTAATGAGTACATAGATTTTAATATGGCTTTTGGAGCGCTACTTGCAGGGCATGCACATCCCTTGCTGATTAAAGTAGCTGAAGAACAACTACCAAAAGGGACGCTATACTGTATGGCTATAGACGCTTCAGCAACTTGTGCCGAAGAGATTAAGAAACGCTTTCCTGTCGATGTTGTTAGATTTACAAACAGCGGAACAGAAGCAACAATGCATGCCATAAGATTAGCCAGGGGTTACACTGGTGAAGATAAGATTATAAAGATAGAGGGTTGTTACCATGGGATGCATGATTATGTCCTTCAGAGCGTGGGGCCTGACTTAGATGAAGCTGGTTCTGAGAGTTGCCCTACAACAGTGCCCATGTCCAAAGGGATTCCCAGAGAAGTTACGAAGATGATAGTAGCTGTTCCTTACAACAATATAGATGCAATGAGAGATGCTTTAGAAAGAAATAAAGGTGAGGTGGCTGCAGTAATAGTAGAACCGGTAATGATGAATTGTGGATTGATTTTCCCTAAGGATGGTTATTTAGAGAAATTGCGTGAGCTTACCGAAGAGTATAATGTAGTATTGATTTTCGATGAAGTAAAAACGGGATTCAAGATAGCACCTGGTGGAGCATCAGAATATTATCATATAAAGCCAGATTTAATTGCCCTCAGTAAATCTCTTGGCTGTGGTTTCTCCTTGGGCGCATTTGGAGGGAAAAAAGAAATTATGGAGCATATAGGAGATGTTGCTCATGGAGGAACATATAATGCAAATCCACTTGCTGTACAGACAAGTATAACAGCTTTAAGGGATGTTATAAACAGGGAAAATCTTGAACGCGCTACAAAGCTTGAGGATAAATTAGCAGAAGGTATCAGAAAGGTATTGAAGGATAATGGTATTTCGGGTTATGTTAATAGTATAGGTCCCTGCGGAATGGTTTTCTTTACAGAGCATAAAATCTATGATTACAGGAGCTTCGTGAGATACTGTAATGAGGATAAACTTACAAAACTCTGGCTTGAATTGGTAAATAATAATGGAATATGGATCTCGCCTCGCCCAGACGAGCATTGGACCATTTCTGTGCAGCATACCGAAGAAGATATTGAAAAATTCTTGGAAGCTTTTCGAAAAATTGCTCCCGATTTATAAAGTATACCAGCTTATATGAGTAGATAGAATTAACCTGGATTCGGCAATTCTTTTTACCATCCATTGGTCATATTGGAGACCATTCTCCGAGTATAGATGAGGGAGTTTGCCGAATCTGGGTTGAATATTACACCAGGGGGGATATAATGAAATTAGTCTTAGAACCGGAAAAATGCACAGGATGTAAGTTATGTGAGTTAGCTTGCTCAGCTAAAAATGAGAGTGTTTTTAATCCCCGAAAGGCTCGGTTAAAGATAATCAATCGTTATATAGAAGCAGGTAGAGAAGTAAAGGGGAAGTTTTGCACTTTGTGTAAGAAGTGTTTAGAGGTTTGTCCCACAGAAGCAATAACTTTTAATGGCAAATGGCTTACTGTTGATGATGAGCTCTGCTCAGGTTGTGGAGAATGTGTTGATGCTTGTCCTGAAGGGATAATTTTCTTAAATGATGAAGATAAGGCAGCTATCTGTAACCTTTGTGAGGGCACTCCCTATTGTGTGGAGTGGTGCCCAAGAAAGTGCTTAAAACTGGAGGTGGAAGAATGAAAAGTTATATGGGAAAAGTATTAAGAGTAGAGCTTTCTTCTGGAAAGGTAGTAGAAGAAAAAACTAAAGAAGAATGGTTAAATAAATATTATGGGCAAAAGGGCCTTGGATTTCGCTATCTACTTGAAGATATTGACCCTACTATTGACCCTTTATCTGCGGAGAACGAGATTATATTTACCCCGGGCGTTTTTGCAGGGACTATTATCTCTTCTGGTGGGAAGTTAGCTATCACTTCTAAGTCTCCAGCAACGGGAACAATTACTGATGGCTCCGTAGGAGGCTCTATTGGAGCAGAGGTTAAATATGCTGGTTATGATGCCATTATAATTAAAGGAAAAGCTGAACACTTAGTATACCTTTATATCACTCCCAATAAAGCTGAGATAAGAGATGCTGAATTTCTTCGAGGGAAGGGAACCCATCAAACTGATTTTATATTAAAGAAGAAGTTAAAAGATGAAGAGGTAAAGATTATAAGTATAGGTCCTGCGGGAGAGAATTTAGTTAAAATTGCCTGTATAACATCTGAGCTTTATAGACAACAAGGAAGAGGAGGCATTGCCGCTGTTATGGGAAGCAAAAATCTTAAGGCAATAGCCATAAAGGGGTGGAAAGATGTAACTGTTTCTAACATCTCATCTTTTCTTAGAGCTGTAGGCGAGATCAATAAAAAGCATCTCCTCACCCCTGATAATAGTTGGACTAACTCCGATGGAACATTAGTGTTTGGTGATTTTATGAATGATGGAGGAATATTACCTACACGAAACTTTCAAACAGGAGTTTCTCCAACCTACAAAAGACTACATTCAGAAATGATAGACAAAAGGAAAAAAGGTAACAAAGCTTGTTTTGGATGTGCCCTTGGTTGTGGTAATTATATCCAAGTTGATAATATAGATTTAGAAGGACCGGAATATGAGACACTTAATATGGTGGGAGGCAATTGTGAGATTTCTGACTTAAAGACAATCGTTCAATTTAATAAAGCATGCGATGATTTAGGGTTGGACACTATTTCTACAGGGAATATAGTTGCTTATATAATGGAAATGAGGGAAAGAGGTATTCACGATTTTGGTATCTCTTTTGGAGATGTAGAAAATTATTTGAAACTCCCAGAAAAAATTGCTTATAGAAAAGGAATTGGGAATGAGCTTGCGGAAGGAGTGAGATTTTTATCTGAGAAATATGGGGGTAAAGAATTTGCTATGCATGTGAAAGGATTAGAAGTGCCCTCTTATGATCCCCGAGGTTCCTGGGGAATGGGATTAGCTTATGCTACATCTGATAGAGGAGCTTGTCATATGAGGGCGTTTCCAATAACAGAAGAGGTCATTGAAAAAACGGTGGATCCATTTACATTTGAAGGGAAAGCAAAGCTTGTTATAGATGGTCAGCATTATAATACTGCAAAATTTAGTATCGGGATTTGTGATTTTTGGGCTTTAGATCTTAATCTTTTAGCGAGACTATTAAATATGGCTACAGGGAGCAATACAACTGAGGAAGATATGGCAAAAGGTGGGGAGAGAATTTGGAATTTAGGTAGAATATTTAATGTTATGGCAGGATTTCGTAGGAAGGATGATACATTACCCGAACGCTTCTTTAGTGAACCTCTTCCCGAGGGGCCTGCAAAAGGTAAAGTATTGCCAAAAAAAGAATTTGAGAAGACTCTTTCGGAATATTATCAGCTTCGTGGTTGGGATGAGGAAGGAGTCCCTTCTAAAGAAAGGCTCCAAGAGATAGAGGTAGATAAAGAAGTAATTGAAAAATTTGAGAGATATTTAAATAGAAGGTAGAATGGAAGAGAAGCTAAACCCTACAGATTTTCATATGCCTGCTGAGTGGGAACCTCATGAAGGCGTATGGCTCCAGTGGCCTCATGATGGCCAGTGGCCGGGATACCAACTTAAACAGGAGAAAAACTGGTTACTAATGGTAGAGGCTCTATACGAATATGAAAATGTTCATATTATCGTTCAGGATGAGCGACGCAGGGAGCATGTAGAACAGCAGCTTGAGTTTTTCAGCATTGGCTTAGAAAACATAGATTTCTATATTATTCCCACCAACGATATCTGGGCTCGTGATAATGGCCCCATTTTTGTGGTTGACAAAGAGGGAAGGCTTGTTGTAGTTAATTGGAGGTTTAATGGTTGGGGAGGCAGGTATGAGCATCAAATAGATAATCTAGTACCGTCCAGGATAGCAAAGGAATTATCTATAGCAATCTTTTCTCCTCCAATGGTTTTAGAAGGTGGTGGTGTAGAGGTTAATGGCAGGGGTACCTTTATGGCTACTCGTACTTCTATTATCAATCCTAACCGCAATCCTGGTATAACTCAAGAGGACATAGAAAAATTTATTAGCAAATATTTGGGTGTTAAACACTTTATCTGGCTAACAGGGATGAGCGGAGATGATCCAGAATTGGGCCCTGAAGATACTGATTGTCACATTGATGGAAGCGCTAGATTTGTTAACGAATCTACTGTGCTTTATAACTGGTCAGATGATGAGGCGAGCCCTGAGTTTCGACGCGTGTTAAAGGTGCACTATGAGGAACTAAAGAATACGGCTACTGAGTCTGGTAAATCTTTGACCTTAGTTCCTCTACCTAATACAAAATGTCCTGTGTACTCTACCTCACATATTGGAGCAGGAGGAAGCCTTGCAAAATCAACCGAAGCTATCGAACTTGGCAGAGGTAGTTATTGTAACTATCTTGTGGCAAATGGCGTTGTGTTAGTACCTATCTACGGTGATGCTAATGATGATCGTGCTAAGAGGATTATAGGTGAGCAATTTCCTGGTAGAGAAATTATTGGAATTGACGCCAGAACAATTTATGAAAATGGAGGCATGATTCATTGTGTAACACAGCAGCAGCCAGTTAGCAAGATAGAAGAGTAAGAAAGACCTTATTTTATGAATTTCCTGAAATGAGCAAAAAAGAATAAAAACTGCTAAGAAGATATGGGAATGAAGAAAGATTTTATTGACATCCAGGATTTTTCTGCTGAGGAATTAAAAACTCTTATAGAGTTAACTGGTATTGTGAAAAAGGCCAGCAAGGAAAGAGCACTTCCGGATTTACTGCATAAACGCTCAGTAGCGATGATTTTTGAGGAGGCTTCTACCAGGACAAGGACATCATTCGAAGTTGCCATGACTTTATTAGGAGGGCATGGACTATACATGAGGCCAGGAGATATACATCTGGGTAAGAGAGAAACTGTTGGAGACACAAGCAGAGTTCTAAGCAGTATGTGTGATGGAATAGTAATTAGAGCCCTCCACTACAAAGATATTTTCGATATGGCTAAATACTCCTCTGTTCCTGTAATCAATGCTATGGCAGATGATAAGAATCACCCCGCACAAGTTCTTTGTGATGCTTTCACCATGTTCGAGAAAATAGGGCGGATTAGAGGAATCAATCTAGCTTTCGTAGGCGATAGTAGCGAAGAATTTGGCCTCATAGGCCGCGACTTGATGCTTATCTCATCAAAACTAGGCATCAACTTTTACTTAGCCTCACCTAAACAGCATCAAGTAGAAGAGGAGTTCCTAAAACGAGTATACAAAAATGCAGCATTAAGTGGCTCTAAGATAGTCATCACCGAGGAACCTAAAGAAGCGGTGGCACAAGCCGATTTCATTTATACCGACGTGTGGACCTGGTATGGATTCGAAGATAAAGCAGAGGAAAGGCTGAAGGCATTCATGCCTAAATACCAAGTAAATTCTGAATTCATGAAGAAGGCGCCTCCTCACTGTAAATACATGCACTGCCTTCCAGCGATGAGGGGGGAGGAAGTAACTGATGAAGTAATAGATAGCAATCAATCCATTGTATTTGACCAAGCAGAGAACCGATTGTATACAGAAGAAGCTTTATTAATTACCTTCGTTGGAAGGGCACTAAGGCCACGGAAAGCAGACAAAGAAAGTAATTATTATAAAGAAATAAGTAGGATAACTCAGAAATTTTTTTAAGATGATAGATTTTCCTTGAATAAGGAGTCGATATTGCAATCTTTGTAGAGGGATTATGGAAAAAAAAGATGTGGTGTTAGAGAATGTTACCAAAAAGTTTGGAGATTTCGTTGCCGTCGACGATATATCTTTTTCGGTAAAAAGAGGTGAATTTTTCTCTCTTCTTGGGCCCTCAGGGTGTGGGAAAACCACAACACTTAGGATGCTCGCAGGCCTCGAAAAACCAACTAAAGGTAAAATTTATATTGGAGAGGAAGATGTAAGTGAGGTGGCCCCCTTTGAAAGACCTTGCAATCTCTTCTTTCAAAACGTAGCACTCTTTCCTCATATGAATGTTTCTGAAAACATTGCTTTTGGTCTAGAAATGAAGAAACTGCCTAAATCCGAGATTGAGAAAAGAGTTAAGGAATTATTGGATGTAGTTGGGCTCCCTGGTTTTGAGAAGAGAAGAACTAAAGAGCTAAGCGGTGGACAAGTACAGAGGATTGGAATAGCCAGAGCTTTAGCTAGAAGACCTAGGGTACTGCTTTTGGATGAGCCTCTCGGCCCACTGGATCTGAAGCTCAGGGAAGAAATGATGATTGAGCTGAAAAGAATTCAAAAAGTAGTGGGTACAACTTTCGTTTACGTTACCCACGATCAGGGAGAGGCCATTACAATGTCCGATGAGATAGCTGCGATGAAGGAAGGAAGAATAATACAGATTGGATCAACTGAGGAACTTTACAATAAGCCAAGGACTGCATTCGTGGCCGAATTTATTGGACGGAGCAACTTGATCCGAGGAAGATATCGTGAGGGCAAGGTTAACCTTAATAACCTTAACAAGAGCATAATAACCGGCCCTCACAAGGTAGCCGATAACGATTATGTTGCAGTTTGCATTAAACCGGAAAGGATCTCAATCGGAGAAGATATAGCCAATTTGGATAACGTTTTCGAGGCAGTGATAGAAGAAGTTTATTTTCGAGGTGCCCAGATTAATTATAAGGTTTTGATGGAAGGCAATTATAAGATTTCGATTTTAGAGCATTATAAGGGAAAGATTTTCGAACAGGGAAAGAAGCTAAAAATTGGATGGGAAAAGGAAGACGTCCATCTTAGCGAAACATAGAAAATGTCAATATCTAACAAAATACTAAAGCTCATCAGGAAAAGCGAAAAATTAAGCATTGGTATGCAGCTTTCCCCGGCGATGTTTTGGATCGTGTTCTTTCTCCTAATACCCCTAGGCATACTTGTCATCTATAGCTTCTGGGAGATGGTTGGAACTCGTCTGATTCCCGTATGGGATCTCCGTAATTATGTAGATGTCTTTACAAGAGTTGGGGGTATGTACATCAGGTTGTTCGTTAAATCGCTTGCAATGTCTGCCCTAGTGACTGTGGGGTCGATAGCTCTAGCGTATCCCGTTGCTTATTTTGTTTCCTTGCGCATAGAAAAATACAAGTATACTTGGCTCATTTTGCTGATGGGGCCGTATCTCGTTTGCTGGGTTATCTTAGTGCTTGGGTGGAAGATGGTTATTGGGTACAGTGGTTTACTGAATTACCTGGGCCAGCTTCTTGGATTGATTTCTGAGCCGATGAGCTGGATGTGGAATAATTGGTGGGCGGTTGTATTTATCCTTATTATGGGTTGGGCACCATGGCTTGTTCTCCCTATGTTTGTCTCCTTAGAGAAAATAGATAAAAGCCTCTTGGAGGCGGCAGCGGATCTGGGGGCAAAACCAATGAAAAGGTTTTTGAGGATAACTTTGCCGCTGAGTTCTCCAGGACTTCTCGTGGCAACTTTCTTCGTATTGATTCCCACTTTCGGTGAATTCGTAACGCCTGCTCTCGCAGGAGGTTCAAGAGGCGTAATGTACGGCAATGCAATTGATGCCTCCTTTACAAGTATGATGGCTTGGCCTTTTGGGTCAGCATTGTCGATTTTTTTGATGATTATATCATTGATTGTTGCCACAATACTGATACGCATAGTAGGTCTGGAAAAACTCATGGAGAGCTTGTGAAATGCTTCGCTATATATTTCGCGATATAGGAGAAAAGGGGTTCAAATTTTACTTCTTCTTATTTATTGCGGTTATCTACCTCCCCCTCGTGCTCTTGGTAGTCTTCTCCTTTAACGATTCCATTTTAATGGGTTTTCCCTGGAGAGGATTCACTTTAAGGTGGTGGGAACAATTCCTTCACAATCCAACTGCTCTAGGCGTCGTCAAAAATTCCTTCATAGTTGCCTCTGTCGCAGCTGTGGTATCCACTGCGTTGGGATTGCTCGCTGCCTTCGTTTTAGTGCGTCATATCTTCCGTGGTAAGAACCTTATCACTTATTCAATAATGTTGCCCATGCTCTTCCCTGGTATAGTAGTGGGAATCAGTATTCTAATTTTCCTCCGAAGTGTATTGAATATAAAGCTTTCTTTGTTCACCATTATGATTGGTCATATTCTTTTTAGCCTGCCTTATGTTACTTTGATTCTTATGGCGAGGCTGATCGGTTTCGATAGGTCTTTAGAGGAAGCAGCCTATGATTTAGGGGCAAGTGAGTTCACCACTTTTAGGAGAATAACCCTTCCACTCATTATGCCCGGGATTTTCGTTGCACTGTTTATAGCATTTACTATTTCCCTGGAAGATGTCGTTATTGCACACTTTTTAGCGGGAGCCCAAGCGACCATCCCGGTTTTTGTATATGGCCAGCTCAGGCGCTGGTCAGGGCTACCTATGGTGATGGCTATTTCAGCATTTATGATCATGATTATGGCAGTGCTACTTATTATTTCTTTGATTTCAGCCAGACGACGCTATTAATTTCTGGAAGGAGGTGGTAAAATTATGTAGTAAGTTATAATTACACTGAAAAGAGAATTTAATAAGGAGGTATTAAAATGAGAAGTATTAAGAATTCTAAGTGGGTAATGAGGCTGATGATAGTTGCGGTTATCTGTTGCCTTACAGGAAGCCTAGGTGCTCTAGCTGAAGCGCCGCAGGAGTATCTAGATTACGAAGGATACACTCCTGATTTGGAGATGCCCCCATCAAGCTGTAAAGGCACACTCCGAGTTTACACCTGGGCTAGTTATGAAGACCCGGGTTTGTGGGACGCGGGGACATATGCGTTTCACAAGCTTTACCCGAACGTGACTATTGAGTGGGCATTCTATACAGATTTCGATTCTGCTCTGGCGAAGATGACAGCAGACCCAATATTCGCAGATGTTGTACTTCTGGATTCTACTGTCCCAAAGCTGTGGAAAGACTTAATTGGACCTATGAACCGTGATTTGATACCACTTTTTGATGAGACATACCCCCAACTGCAGAACTTAGAGTCTATGTGGCTTGATGGCGAGCTTTACTTCATGCCAGAGGAATTTGGAAACGGCGTGGTTATATACAGGGAGGATGTACTTGATGAGCTGGGGATTCCAGAGGAAGAGCGCTATGACTACAACATGCTATTCAAATCATATGGAGGAAAGCTTAAGGATAAAGTTCTCTACTATGATTCTTCTACAGAGTCCATGGTCTTTGCTGTCCTGGCGGCCGGACTTCCTTTTGAAATCATGTTTACTGACATGACAGAGGAACAGAAAGATATAATCAGAGCCAAGTTCCGGGAAGGAAAAGCCAATGTAAAAGGTTACTGGACAGGATTTGAGGAAGGGTATGAGGTGCTTGTAACTGGGGAAGCACCCATAGTTACGGGTTGGCAATCTACTTACTTCTACGCAAAAATGGGGCCCGATTTCATACTAGGCACTGAAGATGACATCCCGGTGAAAATTATGCGAGCTAAACAGGGTATAATGGGATGGATAGATGGATGGTCGATAAGAAAAGGCCTGAAGGAAGAAAATCCAGACCTTTACAAGGTAGCTCACGCCTACATTAATGCAACTATAGACCGGGAGGCTGGAGCATACAAAACAGATTGGTGGTGCACCGGCTCGCCTAACATGTACAGTGCTGCCTTAGCTGAATCCCAGGATACGGTGAAGGAACTTCACCTTGATGACCCAGACAAGGCTTTCGCTGGAGTAAATATGTGGAAATATTCGACTCCCGAACAAACGAGGATACTTAGTGAGCTCTGGCTTGAGTTGAAAGCTGAGTGAATGAAGATGCAAAGGCACCATAGCTGACTTATAATAGGTAAGTTTTCCTAAAAATACCTATTATTTGCTTATGGTTAGCCTACTGCGTAAGAAAAGTAGGTAGTTTATTTGTCCAGATGCGAGAAACAAGGGCACCCTATTATCCTGGTACTTAGAGGATTTAGGGTGCCCTTGTTTTTTTAGGCTCTTTGGATATACTGCCTACTCAGGCAATTCGGTATTCACTTCTGTCCAGCTATTTCCTCCATCAGTGCTTTTGAATACTCTACGTCCAAGAGTTTCAGCATAAATGGTAGTAGGAGTGGAAGGGTCTATGACTAGGCGCCGGATAATCGGATTATCCGGTAATCCAATATTCACTTCTGTCCAGCTATTTCCTCCATTAGTGCTCTTGAATACTCCAGCACCAGGAGTTCCAGCATAAATGGTAGTAGGAGTGGAAGGGTCTATGGCTAGGCACCGGGCACTCGGATTATCTGGTAATCCAATATTCACTTCTGTCCAGCTATTTCCTCCATTAGTGCTCTTGAATACTCCACCACCAGGACCACTAAGAGTTCCAGCATAGATGGTCGTAGGAGTGGAAGGATCTATGGCCAGGCAGTTGATCCACAGTTTAGTCAATCCAATATTCACTTCTGTCCAGCTATTTCCTCCATTAGTGCTCTTGAATACTCCACCAC
>DAOWIY010000042.1 GCA_030640665.1 Clostridia bacterium | reverse complement strand
GCTACGGGAAAGATTAGCCTATTTCTTCGGAATCAAACTCGTCACTTCGTTCCTCAAACAGTAAATCTTTCTTATTCCTCCGCTCAGAAGCCTCGTTAAGGTAGCGGCTGATTCCGAAGGAATAGGCCTAAGGCTCCTTCGAGGAATATTCTTCGGTATACGTAAAAATTCTTAAACTACAAGGAAAAACTCATGCCTAAAATTAAAAGAGCCCTCATCAGTGTATCTAACAAAAAGGGAATAGTTGATTTTGCCAGGGAACTAACTGATCTAGGAATAGAGATTCTCTCTACTGGAGGAACAGCGCGAGTTCTTAAAGAAGCCGGGATACCCGTAAAAGAGGTATCTCAATATACACAAAGTCCTTCTATGCTGGGTGGAAGAGTAAAGACCTTACATCCCAGGATTCACGGAGCTTTGCTTGCCTTGAGAGATGATCCTCATCAGATGGAAGAGGTAAAAAAGCACAGTTTAGAACTCATCGATATGGTAGTAGTTAATCTCTACCCTTTCTTTGAGGTTATTCAAAAAGAAGGGGTAGCTCTAGAGGAAGCCATAGAAAATATTGACATAGGGGGACCTACAATGCTTCGCTCAGCAGCAAAGAATTTTCCCTATGTGGCAGCAGTGAATAGCCCTGCTCAGTATCCTCAAATCCTCAAGGAGCTAAAGGAAAATGATAGCTCTATTAGTAAGACAACCTGCCTTAGCCTTGCTATAAGAGTCTTCCAGGAAGTCAGCACCTATAATGCTTTTATAGCTAAGTACCTAGCAGAGCATGGAAGGCAGAAATTCCCGGAGGTATTGAACTTAAGCTTTAAAAAACAAAAGGACCTAAGATATGGGGAAAATCCTCACCAGAAAGCGGCCTTCTATGGAGAATGGGAAAAAGAAGGAGTAAGTCTTTCTTCAGCTCAAAAAATCTGGGGGAAAAACCTTTCTTTTAATAACCTATTAGACCTGGATGCTGCCCTGAATATAGTAGAAGAATTTAAAGAGCCAGCAGCAGTGGTAATAAAACATACCAATCCCTGTGGGGTAGGCTCTGCTTCTAATCTGGAAGAGGCTTTTAGAAAAGCTTACAGTGGGGATCCTCTCTCGGCTTTTGGAAGTATTGTAGGATTGAACAAAGTAGTAGATTCCTCTGCGGCAGAAAAGATAGCTTCTCCGGATACATTTATTGAAGCCATAATTGCCCCTGACTATGAAGAAGAAGCCCTGGCAATCTTAAAAACCAAGCAAAAGTGGGGAAAAAATGTACGCATTTTAAAAACTGGTAATTTTCTGGCTAAAGAAAAGAAAAGCTGGAATATAAAAAGAGTCGCCGGAGGCATCCTCCTCCAGGAAGAAGACGAGGAAACCTACATTCCCTCTGATTTAAAAACAGTTACCAAAAGAAAACCTACCCAGAAGGAGCGAGATGATTTACTATTTGCCTGGATAGTCTCTAAATGGGTGAAATCTAATGCCATTGTCCTGGCCAAGGATAAGACAGTGGTAGGAGTAGGAGCAGGACAGATGAGTCGAATAGACGCCTGCAGGTTGGCTATTAGAAAAGCTGGCCGGAGAGTAAAAGATGCAGTTTTAGCCTCTGACGCTTTCTTTCCCTTCCCTGATGTGGCAGAAGAAGCAGGAAAAAGGGGAATAACCGCTCTCATTCAACCCGGAGGAGCCTTACGGGATAAGGAAGTAATAGAAACAGCCAATAAATACGAAATGGCCATGTTATTCACGGGAATGAGACATTTTAGACATTAGGCATTGGGAAGGATAACAGGGGAAGATTTTGTGGCTGAAAGAACTAATTTGGATTGACAAGTTTATTTTCAAAATACAAAGGAAGAAACTTTCATGACTAATTCACTAAAATCTACTGATCCCGAGATAAAAGAAATCCTGCGAAAGGAACTTTTTCGACAGCAAAATAGCTTAACCCTTATCCCTTCAGAAAATTATCCTAGTAGAGCTGTCTTAGAGGCGGAGGGATCTATCCTGATGGATAAATATGCCGAAGGCTACCCTAAAAGACGGTATTACCAGGGCTGCCAGTTTATAGATGAAATAGAGGAATTGGCTATTCAGCGAACAAAAAAACTCTTTAGGGGGGAGCACATAAATGTACAGGCCCACTCAGGAACCCAGGCTAACATAGCTGTCTATCAAGCTTTACTTAATCCCGGGGATACCATTTTTTCCTTAAAATTATCCCATGGAGGACATCTTTCTCACGGTGGCTGTGAAAAAACGCTGACCCATACTCACTATAAGATAGTTTATTATGGAGTAGATAGGACCTCGGAGGTATTCAACTACGAAGAGATTCGACAAATAGCCAGAAAGTACCGTCCTCAATTAATAATAGCAGGTACTAGCGCCTATCCACGAGCTATAGATTTTGAGATCTGGAGAGAGATTGCCAATGAGGTAGGAGCTTATCTTCTAGCTGATGTTGCTCATATTATAGGCTTAATTGCCGCTGGCCTACATCCAGATCCTATACCTTACGCCGATGTAGTTACAGCCACAACTCAGAAGACCTTGCGCGGCCCGCGAGGAGGACTGATTATCTCTCGGCAAAAATATGCTTCCTTGATAGATAGAGCTATCTTTCCCGGAACTCAGGGAGGTCCTTCTATGCATACTATAGCAGCGAAGGCGGTATGTCTCAAAGAAGCAGCAGAGCCTCAATTTAAAAAATATCAAAAACAGATCCTCTCTAACGCTAAAGAATTAGCCAGGGCCTTAAATAATGAAGGATTTCGTCTGGTCTCAGGAGGGACAGATACTCATCTTATGCTGGTAGACCTCTCTAATAACGGTATAACTGGCAACAAGGCAGCTGCTATTTTAGAGAGGGCAGGAATAGTAGTTAATTATAATTCTATCCCCTTCGACACCCAATCCCCTCACCTCACCTCAGGAATAAGGCCAGGAACTCCTGCTCTTACCACCCGAGGAATGAAGGAGCCGGAGATGAAACTGATTGGAGAATGGATAAGCAAAATATTACACAATCCAGAAGATAGCAATCTTAGGAAAAAAATTAAGAGAGATGTAGAGGAACTCTGTAAAGAGTTCCCTATTTATGAGGAACTATCCTTATGAGCCTTCAAGTAGCGAAGCTGTATAAAGATGCATTGAAATATTTGAATAGCTTTGTCAATTATGAATACTATACAAATTATTTTTATGACCCTAACCATTTTGATTTAGACCGCGTTAAACTTCTTCTGCATTACCTGGATAATCCCCACCTTAAAATGGGTAAAATTATACATGTGGCAGGGACTAAAGGGAAGGGATCTGTCTGCGCCATGCTCTCCTCTATATTAAATGAGGCAGGATTTAAAACGGGTCTTTACACCTCACCACATTTTTATTCCCTAAGAGAAAGAATAAAAGTCAATAATGAAATGATCAGTCAAAAGAAACTGATTGAGTTAGTCAATGAAATCAAACCAGCTGTAGAAAAAGTTAAAGCTGTACTAACTTTTTTTGAAATTCTTACCGCTCTCGCCTTTTTATATTTTTCCAGAAAAGAGACTGATTTTTCAATATTGGAAGTTGGGCTGGGAGGGAGATTAGACGCGACTAATGTTATTACTCCCCTCGTTTGCATAATCACTCCCATAGACCTTGACCATACTCAATTATTAGGTAATTCACTAACTAAAATTACCTATGAAAAAGCGGGTATAATTAAAGAAAGGTCTATAGTAATAACATCTATCCAAAAAGACGAAGTTATGAGTGTCATCGAGAAAGTCTGTCATATAAACAAGACAAAATTATTAAAAATATCGGAGCTAACAAGATGGGAGAAACTAAAAAGTACTCCTTATGGACAACTCTTTTTTCTTAAAAGTATTTATGACAGCTATAAAGAGCTTTACCTCCCTTTGATAGGAAGACATCAAATAACAAATGCCATCATAGCAGTTATTGCCTCTGAACTTTTGAATAAGCAGGGCTGGAAGATAAAAAAGAAATCCGTAAAGGAAGGCTTGAAGAAAGTTTATTGGCCAGGAAGGATAGAGGTTATAAAAAATAACCCTTTAATAGTTTTAGATGGCGCGCATAACTCTGCTTCAGCAAAAGTATTAAAAAATACAATAGAGGAGTATCTAAACTACGAAAACCTGATTCTTATATTTAATTGCTGTAAGGATAAAGATATTGACAGCATAGCAAGAGAACTTTTTCCTTTGGCTAGGCAAATAATTTTAACTAAGACAAAATTTATAAGATCTGCAGAACCAGAGGAAATCGCTAAAATGATGAAGGAATTCAGACAAAGGATTATAATTCAAAAAAACCTAAGTAAGGCCATAAAACATGGAGTAAGGATAAGTCATAATGAGGATTTAATTTGTATAACGGGTTCCCTATACATTGTTGGTGAAGCAAGAAAAACTCTAAAGTCTCATAAGATGGCAAATATTTCAGATTTAATCCTCAAAGAGAGAGCACAGAGAAATGAAGAAAAAAAGGAGGGAGTCTGTGTTTAGAGGAATAGCTGCATCCCCTGGAATTGTTATGGGAAAGGTGTATATTCTGGAGAAGGAGGACTTTCCCATTCTTAAATATAAAATCAAAAAAGAACAGGTTGAAAAAGAGATAGAAAGATTTAAAGAAGCAGTTGAGGAATCAAAAAAACAATTAGAAGAGATTAAAGAAAGAGTAAAGAAAAAAATTGGAATAAGAGAATCCTACATCTTCCAGGCCCATTTATCCATTCTGGAAGACCCTCTTCTTATCGATAATACTATAGAGAGAATAAAAAAAGAACGCTTAAACGCAGAAACTTCTCTCAGGAATACTTTCAAGGCTTTCCCAAAAAAATTTGCTTCTGCTCAGGCAGGGTTTATCCAGGAAAGATTCAGGGATGTAGAAGATATAGGAGAACGCATCCTGCGTAACTTATTAAACAAACCAACCTTCACTCTTTCCCATCTTGAGGAAAGTATAATAATAGTAGCTTACGACCTTGCTCCTTCAGATACTGCTTCTATGCAGAAAGGTAAGATATTGGGCTTCGCCACAGATATTGGAGGAAGAACATCTCATACTGCCATTATGGCTCGGAGCTTAGAAATTCCTGCGGTGGTGGGAATGGGAGACATAACCCAAAAAGTTAAACCTGGCTCTATAATTATTTTAGATGGAAATACGGGTAGGGTAATAATCAATCCTACTCCCTCTCAAATAGAGAAATATCAAAAGGAAGAAGAGGAATTCTTCTCTTACAAGAAAAAACTGGAAGCCTTAAAGACTCTGCCTGCTCAAACTCTGGATGGTCGGGAAATAGAACTGGGAGTTAATATTGCTGGTTCAGAGGAGATAGATATTGCCTTAAAAGATGGAGCTGAAGGAGTGGGATTATTCAGGACCGAGTACCTTTATATGAATAGAACAACCCTGCCCAGTGAAGAAGAACAGTTGAAAGCTTATAAAACAGTAGCTCATAAGACAGCTCCTAATACCGTGATCATTCGAACATTAGATCTAGGAGGAGATAAATTTATTTCCCATTTTCCTGTGCCTCAACAGATAAATCCCTTTATGGGTTGGAGAGCTATAAGACTGTGTTTGGAAAGGGTCGATATTTTTAAAGTTCAACTTAGAGCTATTTTAAGGGCAAGCCAATTCGGTAAAGTAAAAATTATGTATCCTATGATTTCTGGTATAGAGGAGATACAGAAGGCTAACCAGATTCTCTGTGAGGTAAAGGAGGAATTAAAAAAGGATGGCCTATCTTTCAGCGAGGACATAGAAGTAGGAGCTATGATTGAGGTTCCTTCCGCAGCCATAATAGCTGATCTTATGGCCAAAGAGGTAGATTTTTTCAGCCTGGGAACAAACGATCTTATTCAATATAGCCTGGCCGTAGACCGGGTGAATGAAAAAGTAGCCTATCTTTACCAACCCCTGCACCCTACCATTTTAAGACTGGTTGATAATGTAGTAAAATGTGCTCATCGGGAAAACATCTGGGTGGGGGCCTGCGGAGAGATGGCCAGCGACCCTTTATTTGTCTTGATTCTCTTAGGATTAGGAGTGGATGAATTCAGTGTATCTCCAACTTCCCTTCTGGAGATAAAGAAGGTAATCAGAGGTATAAGATGGGAGGAAACAGAAGAAATAGCTTCAAAGCTGCTTAAATTGAGCACATCTTATGAGGCTAGACGTTTCGCTCAGAGAAGACTATCCAAGAAAATTAAAAAAATTTTGGAAGAAGGTTAAAGGAGACTAAAGTGCTGGATAATCTGGAGAGAATGGAAAAGATTGATAAAAGTAAGATGAGAGAGCTTTTGCTTGAGTTTCCCCTTCAATGCGAAGAAGCTGTTAAATTGGGGGAGAATTTAGCTATACCGGAGAAATTTTTTCGAGAAATGACAAAAGTTGTGGTATGCGGACTGGGGGGGTCGGCCATTGGAGGAGATATACTGAAAACCCTTCTTTCTGAAAAATTAGAGCTCCCCATTTGGGTAAATCGCAGCTATACTCTACCTCAGATAGTAGATAAAAAAACTCTCGTTTTTATAGTTAGTTATTCTGGAAATACTGAGGAAACTCTAAGTGCTTATAAAGAAACTATTAAAAGAAAGTCCCTGGCTATTTCTATCTGCAGCGGGGGAAAGCTAAGAGAACTAAGTAAAAAGAATAAAACCCCCTGCCTCGTGGTTCCCCCTGGTATGCCTCCCCGTACTACTGTGGGCTATCTATTTATTTCTATGCTCAAGATTCTGGAAAGACTGAGAGGAATAGATGGAGGAGATTATGATGAGTTATTCCGAGTCTTAAGTGAGATCCGAGACAGATTCGCCCCAGAAGCGCCATTAAGCAAAAATTCTGCTAAATCCCTCTCTCAAGAACTAGCCGGGAAAATACCTCTTATTTATGGAGTAGAAGGGCTAACAGACGTAGCAGCCCATAGGCTGAAGACTCAATTTAATGAAAATAGCAAAATTCTAGCTTTCTGGAACGTCTTTCCCGAATTAAACCATAATGAAATTGTACCTTTGGGGGGAGAGGGGGGAATAGATCTCGGACAATTCTATCTCATATTTATCCGCGACAAAGACGAAGGAAAGAGAATCAAGAAGAGAATAGGAGTCACTCAATCTATAATAAAAGAAAAAACAAAATACACAGAAATTTGGACGGAGGGAAAGAATCCCTTAACCAGAATTCTATCGGCCATATACATAGGAGACTGGCTAAGCTTCTATCTAGCTATTCTGCAAGGAGTTGATCCCACCCCGGTAAAGATGATTGATTTATTAAAAAAGGAATTAGAAAAGGTGTAAGCTTAAACCTCAAAGATCTCCTTTACTTTTCTTTCTTGCCTCTCATCTATCTCATTGATAAAATCATCAGTAAGAGTCTGAATGTCTTTCTCAGCTCTTCTTTTTTCATCCTCGGAGATATCTTTGTTTTTCTCTAAATCATCTATCTTTGTTCTTGCTTCCCGGCGTAAATTCCTAATACTTACCCTTGTCTCTTCGGCCCATTGTCTGGCAAGTTTGGCTATCTCTGCCCTTCTTTCCTCAGTTAAAGGAGGGATAGCCAATCTGATGACATTTCCATCATTACTGGGATTTATACCTAAATCAGAAGCCAAGATAGCTTTTTCTACATTATCGAGGATGGTTTTGTCCCAGGGCTCTATAACTATGAGGTGGGGTTCAGGAATAGAAATATTAGATAATTGCTCAAGACTCATTTTTGAACCATAACAATCTACCTTTATCCCCTTCACTAAATCTGCCCGCGCTCTTTCACTCCGCATCCGGGCATATCTATCTGCTAACCTCCCAGTAGCTTGTTCCATCTTCTTTTTGGTCTTCTCATAAGTTTCCTTTACCATTTTCCCCTCCGGCCTCCTACTATTGTACCCACCTTTTCTCCCAAGAGTATTCTCTTGATATTGCCCCTCTTTTGAAGATTAAAAACAATGATGGGCAGGTGATTATCCCTGCAGAGTGAGATAGCCGTAGCATCCATAATTCCTAATCGTCTGTTGAGCACTTCTGTATAACTTATCTTATCAAACCTTTCGGCCTTTTTATCCTTAAGAGGATCAGAGGAGTATATCCCTTCTACTTTGGTAGCCTTCAATATTACTTCTGCTTCTATCTCTAGACCACGCAGAGCCGCTGCTGTATCAGTAGTAAAATAAGGATTCCCCGTCCCTCCAGCAAAAATAACCACTCTCCCTTTTTCTAGATGACGCAAGGCTCTTCTTCGAATATAAGGCTCGGCAATTTCTTGCATCTCAATGGCAGTCTGCACTCTAGTAACCACTCCCATCTTCTCCAAAGTATCTTGAAGAGCCAAGGCATTAAGAATGGTAGCTAACATACCCATATAATCACCGGTGGTTCTATCCATTCCCCCTTTGCTGGCTACCTCGCCTCGGAAGATATTCCCCCCTCCTACCATTATTCCTATTTCTACCCCTAAGTTTCTAACATCCCTGATCTCTGTAGCAACAAGGCGAACACGCGAGAAGGAAATTCCATAACCCTTTCTTTCAGCAAGACTCTCTCCCCCTATTTTCAAAAGAACCCTCTTCCATTTAACTGGTGTTCGATCCATCAATTATTCTCTGCTCTTTCTCTTAACTCATATCTTACGAAACGATTGATTTTGATATTTTCGCCGACTTTGGCTATGAACTGCTGTAAATACCGTCTTACTGTCTTTTTATCATCTTTTAAGAAGGGCTGTTCTAATAAACATACCCGACTATAAAACTTTTTTATTCGTCCATCTATAATCTTTTCTATGATTCCAGAGGGTTTACCTTCTTTCTCTGCCTGCACTTTAAGAATACTCTTTTCCTCCTCAACCACTTCTGCTGGAATATCCTCAGGAGAATTCCAACGGGGATTAAAAGCGACAATATGCATAGCTATATCTTTGGCAAATTCTTGAAATTCAGCATTTCTCGCCACAAAATCTGATTGACAGTAAATCTCTACTAATGCTCCTACCTTTCCGTTATGATGAATATAAGAGATAATTCTACCCTGAGTAGTCTTTTCTCCACTTTTTATTTCAGCAATCTCCATTCCTTTCTTTCTTAAAACCTTCTTCGCCTCTTCAATGTCACCCCCTGTTTCCTCAAGGGCCTGCTTACAATCAAGAACCCCTGCTGAAGTTTCCTTTCGCAGCCTTTTTATTTTCTCCATAGAAATATCCATTAACCGTCACCCTCCGTTGTTTCCTTTGTTTTCGTTGCTTTTGCTTTTTTGTCCTCTGCTTTTTCTGCTTTTATCTTTTCTTTCTTTGCTTGTGCTTTCTCTGCCTTTATTTCCACTTTTCCTGTTTTTTTCGTTACTTTCGTTGTTTTCTTTGCTTGTGCTTTCTTTCCTACTTTGCTTTTCTCTTTTGGCTTTACTCCTGCCTTCTCAAGTTCCGCCTCACTCTTCTCCTCTATTATCTCCTTCGGCTTTACTTCTACCTTTTTTTCTACTTTCCCTACCTCTTTTTTGGCCTTTCCTGTTTCTTTCTTTGTTTTCTTTGCTTCTCTCTTCTTTGCCTTCTTTACTTTCTTTACTTTTTCTACTTTCTCTGCCTTTTCTACTATTTCTTTCTTTGCTTTCTCTTTAGCTTCCTCTACCTTTTCTACTGCTTCCTCAATCTTTTTTTCGATTTTCTCTGGTTCTTCTACCAGTTTTTCCACCTTTTCTTTAACTTTCTCTGGCTTTTCTGCTTCCTCTTGCTCCTCTATTTCTCCCTTTTCTGCTTCTTGTTTCTCTGCTTCTTTCTTCTTTGTTTCTTCGACCTCTTTTACTAGCTCCTTTGCCTTCCCTTCAATCTCTTCTACTTCCTCTTCTACCTCCTCCTTCTTCTCCATCTCTTCTTCCTTCTGTAAAATATCACTGCCTTCCAAGACGGCATCAGCTATTTTTGTAGTGATCAACCTGATACTTTTTATAGCATCATCATTAGCGGGAACAAGATAATCCACCAAATTAGGATCGTTGTTAGAGTCTACAATGCCTATAACAGGAATAGCCAATTTTCTTGCCTCTCTAACCGCTGTTTCGTCCACTTTTATATCGGTAATGTAAATAGCCTTTGGAAGTTCATTCATTTCCCTAACCCCATCTAAATTCCGTTTAAGCTTTTCTAATTCTCGGCGTAAACCCATCTCTTCTTTCTTGGGTAATTTTTCCCACAAGCTCTCCGCTTCTTGAGATTCTAAATCGCTCAATCTCTCTATTCTTTTCTTTATGGTAGAAAAATTAGTTAAAAATCCTCCTAACCACCTACTATTAATGTAAGAAGAATTACATCTCTTCGCTTCTTCTTTAATGCACCTCTTCGCCTGCTGTTTAGTTCCCACAAATAATATTTTTTTCCCTTCTGCAGCTAAATTTCTGACAAATTCACATGCTTCCGCTATTTTCTTCACCGTTTGAGTGAGATCAAGGATATGCATCTGGTTTCTCTCTTGATAGATATAAGACTTCATCTTAGGATTCCATGCACCCTTGCGATGACCAAAATGAGCTCCCGCTTCCAATAGTTCCTTCATTGTAACCATAAACATCGGTATCTTCCTCCTTGGTATTTAAAGAATTCCTTCCTCTACACGAATTAATAAAGACTTTCCTTTTACTACAGGAAGAGCGTCGATCTTCTTAAGAGCATCTTGGGTAGCCTCTTCTTTTGCCTCATGAGTAAGCATTATTATAGGTACTGAACTTAGACTCTTTTTAGCTTTTCCTTTTTGTATGACTGACTTAATGCTTATATTGTGACTGCCTAAAATTCCAGATATTTTCGCCAACACTCCCACCCGGTCAAGGACATTAAATCTTAGATAATATTCACTCTCAATCTCCCCTATCTTTTTCAAATTTAGATATCTTCTCTGTTGGGGAAGAATTAATTTCCTTCCCTTGGCTATACAGATTAAATCCTCTAATATGGCTGTTGCAGTAGGATATTTACCGGCTCCTGGAGCTCGCATTCCTACTTCAACGCCTACCTCATCCCGCAGCTCCAGGCCATTCTCTATTCCCTCTAATTGAGCCAGTTCCTTATCCATCGGCACAAGAGCAGGATGAACCCTTACTTCCAAGTTGTTATCTCTTCGTTTGGCAATAGCTAGAAGTTTTATCCTGTACCCCAATTCCCTGGCAAAAAGAATATCTTGATAGGAGATCCTTCTAATTCCTTCTATAAAAACAGATTCGAGAGGTAGGAAATATCCCATGGCTAAACTAAGCAAAACTACTAATTTATGGGCTGTATCGTAACCATCAATATCATTGGAAGGATCCTGCTCAGCATAACCAATTTCCTGTGCCTTTTCAAGAACGGAGGAAAAATTCTCCTTTTTCTTTTCCATCTGGGTTAATATATAATTACATGTTGCATTAAAGACCCCCACCAGCTTCTCAATCTGGAAAGGTGAGAAGGTTAGACTTTCTATAAGACGATAGCTAGCAACATTAGAAGCCCTCACTCCCAAATAACAATCATTCTTTATTGCCTCTCTAAAAAGCTGACTCCCAATTCGTGCCAGAAGAGCCTTGTTAGCAGTGACTACATTCTTACCCTTTCTAAGAGCCTCTAAAATTATTTCCTTGGCAGGATTTATTCCTCCTATTACTTCTATTACAGTGTCAATCTTTGGATTTTCTAAAATCTCTTGGTGATTTGTAGTCAAAAGATGAGAAGGAACAGAGGTTGGTCTTTCTTTGTCTAAATGTTTAACAACGATCTTCTCCAGGATAAACTCATAATCTCCCTTTTCTTTATTCTTTCGCTGAAGGAGCTCTACTATTCCTCCTCCCACCGTTCCTAGCCCAAATAAACCAATACGAACCACTTTTTCTCCCATCTTTAGCCCTTTTCTACCATGTACGGACCTGTGTCTGCCGTGCTCTGGCACGCGCACCGCTACTAATTAAGATGATAACACACTCCTTCTTTTCTGTCAAGAAGCGCCTCAGGACAATTTTCTAGGAGTTTTTCTTTTCAACTCATCTATTTTTTTCTCTAATCTTTCAATATCCTCCCTGGTAGCGATGTTAATCTGAGAAATTACTTCTTCTACTTTCTTTTTTATCTTCCTTTCTATTTCCTCCCTTTGTTTTTTCCCTTTTTCAATTAGTTCTGCTAATAGACCTTCTTTTTCTCCCCAGGCAATCTCTCCCTTTTTTGCCAACTCCTCTACTACTTCCTCTATTTTTTCCTGAGTAAGAGCCAGAACTCCTATCCCTGACAGAACAAGTTTTTTCAATAATTGATCCATTTTTCCCACCTCCTTCAAATTCGTTGTTCGTTACTTGTTGCTCGTATCTCGTCAATTAATCTTTTTGAGCTCTGAAGAACTTTATTTTTAAACAAAATAAGCCTCGGGACAATTTTCTTCTGTCGCTGTATATCCGCTTTAGATTATTTCTCCTCAGCTTCTTCGCTACGGGAAAGATTTAAACTCGTCACTTCGTTCCTCAAACAGTAAATCTTTCTTTTTCCTCCGCTCAGAAGCCTCGT